>NZ_JBALOP010000025.1:71946-138976 GCF_036962685.1 Bacillus sp. JJ1566
GTCTTTGTGACCCACCTCGTGTGGGCCTAAAAAAATCGGGCGCAAATACGCCGAGGCGCATTTGATTGATTTTTGGAGGGACAATAGTGAAAACAACTATTTCAGAGGTTAATAAATATGTAGGTGAAGAGGTTATAATCGGTGCTTGGTTAGCGAATAAACGCTCAAGCGGAAAGATTGCCTTTTTACAGCTTCGTGATGGGACAGGCTTTATCCAGGGTGTCGTTGTAAAGGCGGAAGTGGATGAAGATGTATTCCTGAAAGCAAAATCAATTACACAAGAAACATCTTTATATGTTACGGGTGTTGTAAGGGAAGATGAAAGATCACCGTTTGGATATGAGCTTACGGTCACGAATATAGAAGTTATTCATGAGTCTGTCGATTATCCAATAACTCCAAAAGAGCATGGTACTGAGTTCTTAATGGACCATCGCCATTTATGGCTTCGTTCAAAAAGACAGCATGCCGTTATGAAAGTCCGTAATGAAATCATTCGTGCAACATACGAATTTTTCAATGATCATGGATTTGTAAAGGTTGATCCACCAATTTTAACAGGAAGTGCTCCTGAAGGAACAACCGAGCTTTTCCATACAAAATACTTTGACGAAGATGCATTTTTATCTCAAAGTGGACAGTTACACTTGGAAGCTGCAGCAATGGCTTTAGGAAAAGTGTTCTCTTTTGGTCCAACATTCCGTGCAGAAAAATCGAAAACAAGACGTCATTTAATTGAATTTTGGATGATTGAACCAGAAATGGCTTTTACTGAACATGAAGAAAGCTTAAAAGTACAAGAGGAATATGTTTCTCACCTTGTACAATCTGTTTTGAAGAATTGTGAATTAGAATTAAAAACCTTAGGTCGAGATGTTTCTAAGCTTGAAAATATAAAAGCACCGTTTCCACGCATTTCTTACGATGATGCCATCACATTCTTAAATGAAAAAGGCTTTGATGACATTAAGTGGGGCGATGATTTTGGTGCTCCGCATGAAACGGCGATTGCAGAAAGCTATGACAAACCAGTATTTATTACAAATTATCCGAAAGATATTAAATCATTCTATATGCAACCAGCACCAGACCGCGATGATGTAGTTTTATGTGCTGACTTAATTGCTCCTGAAGGCTATGGTGAGATCATTGGTGGGTCTGAAAGAATTCATGACTACGACCTATTAAAACAGCAGCTTGAAGCGCATGGCCTAACGAGTGGCGCATATGAATGGTATTTGGAATTACGTAAATACGGTTCCGTTCCACATTCAGGCTTTGGATTAGGGCTAGAAAGAACAGTTGCATGGATTAGTGGCGTTGAACATGTACGTGAAACAATTCCATTCCCACGTCTACTTAACCGTCTATATCCATAGAAAAGCGCAAGGCACCCGCCTATCGACGACAAGCATAAGACGAGCGCTGACAGAAGGTGCATTTTACCTTCCGAAGCGATTGGCTTATGACCTCTAGCCGATGGTGCCTGGAGCTAGACATAAAACAACGATAGGGACTTTCCTAATAGGAAAGTCTCTTTCATTTATGGGCAAACATCAAGCCAAATATTTCTTTATACCCCTATTTTTTGGTCTCATGGTATACTAGGTGAAGAAGAGGTGTTTATACATGAAAATGGATAAATTAGTTGATTTATTCGAACAAGGCAGTATTTCAATTCCGAAAATGTTAATGTCCTCGTATCGACAGCTACAGTTAAATGAAGAGGAAATGATGGTCCTATTCCATATCTTAACCTTTATGGACAGTGGAAATTTCTTTCCCACACCAATTGAAATCTCAAATCGCATGACAATTACAGAAGAAAAATGTATGGAAATTCTACGTCAGCTCATTCAACGTGGATATTTAGAAATAAATGAAGGAAACGACGAAAATCGAATTATCTACGAAAAATACTCAATACGGCCATTATGGGAGAAAATGCTTCAGCATTTCGTTCAACAAAACTTAAACGAAGAAAAAGAACACGAGAAGCAGCAAGAAAAAGACTTATATAGCATTTTTGAACAAGAATTTGGACGCCCACTCTCACCCTTTGAATGTGAATCATTAGCGATGTGGTTCGACCAAGATCACCACGATCCAACAATCATAAAAGCAGCTTTACGTGAGGCTGTCATGTCTGGAAAACTTAATTTCCGTTATATCGACCGAATCCTATTTGAATGGAAAAAGAACGGCATCCGCACGATTGAACAAGCCCAAAACCATTCCCAAAAGTTTCGCCAATATCAACATAAGCAAAAACAAACGGAGCAAGCGCAACAAGGAAATTATAAACGGACCATTCCATTTTATAATTGGTTAGAAAATTAAAATAGGTGATAAATAATGCTAAACAAACAACAAATACGTTTTTGTCTTGACACAATGGGGGAAATGTTCCCTGATGCCCATTGTGAGCTAAATCATAAAAATCCGTTTGAATTAGTGATTGCTGTTGCATTATCCGCTCAATGTACAGACGCATTGGTAAATAAAGTAACGGCCTCTCTTTTTGAAAAATACAAAACCCCTGAAGATTATTTGGCGGTTTCACTTGAAGAACTTCAAAATGATATTCGTTCCATCGGTCTTTATCGAAATAAGGCCAAAAATATACGTAACTTATGTCAAATGTTAATTGAAGACTATGGAGGAATCCTGCCACAAGACCGTGATGAATTAACAAAATTCCCGGGAGTTGGTAGAAAAACGGCAAATGTGGTTGTCTCAGTTGCATTTGGAATTCCTGCTATTGCAGTGGATACACATGTAGAAAGAGTCAGCAAGAGACTAGGGTTTTGTAGATGGAAGGACTCTGTTTTAGAGGTCGAGAAGACTTTGATGAAAAAAGTCCCTGAGGAAGAATGGTCTCCAACGCATCATCGGATGATCTTTTTTGGAAGATACCATTGTAAAGCTCAAAATCCCCAATGTGAAATTTGTCCGCTCCTTGATGTTTGTAGGGAAGGGAAAAAGCGTATGAAGGGGAAAGAGAAGGTTGGATAATGAAAAAATCATATCTGCAATCAAGGAGAAATGGGATGCTCGTAACGAACATTTAACGCTCCTTTTCAGAAACAGAGATAAAGCAGCCATAGTGGACCCAATGGAAGAAGCTATTGATGACTTTTTAACCCTATTATTTTTAACGAATGGAAAAATAACACCGGATAAAAACTTGCTCCAAGAGAGCATCAAAGGCTTAAATTATAAACCGATAAATCTAGAAGAACGTTTTTCGTTTATTTTAAAGAAGCCAAATCAGTATCACTCATTCATTCAATTAAATGAACTTTATCAAGAAGTATTAAAGCTTTATGCAAAACTGAAAATCCTTTCGTATAAAAAATAACGCACAGTCAACTGTGCGTTATTTTTGTTCTTATTGTCGATCACCGTTGCTAGGTGGGAGAGGAGGGAAGATTGGTACACCACCATCACCTTCTCCAGTTCCTTCACCATTTCCTTCACCATTTCCTTCACCATTTCCTTCACCGTCAGTACCTCCACCGTTTTCGCCGCCATTGCCGTTTCCATTCCCATTCCCGTTACCTGGATTTACAGGAGGTAGTGGAATTTCAATTTCTTCTTCTGGCGGTTCAGGTATTTCAGTCGTATTTGTAGCAGGGTCACTGCGTTTTTCAGGATTTTCATCATTTACTGCTGTTACAGTGAATTTGTATATAGCACCTGGTATTGCTTCGGTTACCGTATAGGTTAGTTCTTTCGTTGTTGTCAGAACTTTTGCAGGGCCTTCGTCAATTGATACACTAACCTCAAAGCTATTTCCTTCAATTTCACCTTCGGCGTATGCCCAAGTTAAATTGATTTGATTCGTTACTTGGTCATACATCACATCAAGGTTCGATGGAGCATTTAACTTATCGTATTTATCAGACACCTCAGTTGGCTCTGTACCTTTTATGAAATATTCATAGACAATTTCTTCTTTTGGTGTAAATTCGCTTGGAAGCTTCGCAGGATCAGAACCTTTTTCGACACCGACCTTAACAACTGTTTTAGGCATTACGAAATCCTCTGCTTCCTTTCCTTCAGAAAGTTTCGTAATGATGTTGCTGAATAATTTTAGTGCTAAGCTTTGTTCAGCAGGCATAACTGGATCTTTGTTACTGCTATATCCCGTCCAAATGGAAACTGTGTAGCTTGGTGTGTAGCCACTATACCAAATGTCTGGAACGCCGCCAGCAGGAATATTATAGTCTTTAATCTCTTTTGCAGTGTAATTTGTTGTGCCTGTTTTACCGGCAATTTGTAACCCCGAAACATCGTATCTTCGTCCAGAACCAAAATCCATTACCGATTTCAACATGTCGGTAAGCATGAAAGCTGTTGCTTCAGACATTGCTTTCTCAGGCTCAGGTGCAAGAACAACTTCTCGATTATCCGGAAAGACAATTTTATTCACTGCATGCGGTTTTATAAAGTTTCCTTGGTTACCGAATGCTGCATAAGCACCAGCCATTTCAATAGGAGAAATACCACTTGACGTTCCACCAATTGAATATGCTTCATTAATTCTTCCTTCAAATGAAATTCCAAGCCCATTAGCAAATTCCGTTGCTTTTTCCACTCCAACCTCTTGGAATGTTTTAAGTGCAGGAATGTTCCTTGAATGAGCTAAAGCAACTCTTGCTGTAATTTGTCCCATATATTTTCTATCATGATTGTTGATAGGGGTTTTGTTTTTATCCGAATAAGTGTATGGCTCATCCTTAATTTGATGGTAGGTTGACCACTTTAAATATTCAATCGCAGGACCATAATCTAAAATCGGCTTAATTGTTGAACCAGGTTGGTTATCGGATTCAAGCGCAAAGTTTCTGCGTGTATTTTGTGCTTGATTTCTTCCACCACCAATTGCTCTAATTTCACCTGTTTTCGTATCTACAATGGCGATACCTGCCTGAAATTGATCATCCGGAAATTGAATATCTGGATTTTCATTAGCTAATAATGAATCTACATGTGCTTGTGCCTCAGGATCAAAAGTTGTATAAATCTTCACCCCAGCATTATACACATCGATATCACTATATTCTTTAAGCTCAAGTTTTATTTGGTCCATGAAAGAATCGATTGGATGTGATTGTTCTGTTGATTCCACGAGTGTAGATTGAATTGGAACCTTTTTAGCTGTATCAGCTTGTTCTTTCGTTATGAATTCATGTCTAACCATTAGGTTTAAGACGACATTTCGACGGTTTTCTGCTTTCTCAGGGTTGACAAAAGGGTTATAGATTCCTGGGTTTTGTCCAAGCCCTGCTATAAAAGCAGCTTCGTGAAGCTCGAGTTCATCCAGTGGTTTACCAAAATATAATTCGGCTGCTTTGGCAACACCATATGTGTTACCGACACCGTAATATATTTTATTTAAATACATCTCAAGAATTTCATCTTTTGAGTATTTACGTTCTAATTGAAAAGCAAGCCATAGCTCCTGCGCTTTTCTTGTGAGCTTTTTTTGCCCCTCCTCAAAAAAGGAATTCTTAATAACTTGCTGTGAAATGGTACTTGCACCTTCTGCACCAAATCCATTGGTGATATTTGCGACAACAGCCCCACCAAGGCGGATAACATCTAGGCCGTGGTGTTCATAAAAACGTGCATCTTCAACAGCTATTACGGCATTTTTTAAATTCTCAGGTATTTGATTAAGAGGGACATGAGTCCGTTTTTCCGCTCCGAATTCATATATTTTATTTCCATTCATATCGTAAACCTTAGAAGAAAGTGGGTCCTTCAGTAGGGATTCATCCAATTTTGGAGCGCCACTTGCCATAACGAAGAATGTAGTAGCACCGGCTACCATACCAATAATTCCAATTAATAGGATCACTAATAAGATTCGTTTAAATATTGAACCCTTTGATTTTTTTCTCTTTTTATTCTTTTGATTTGCATGTCGACGTGCTTCACGTGATTGATATTTTTCAGACATACTTAGTTCCTGCCTTTCAATACTTTCCTACTATATGACGTATTTTAGTTAGGATAGGTTTCATTCTTAGCATAATTTGCTATTCTGGTTAAAAGTAAAGCTTGTCAATAACCTTAATATAATCAATTCTCGGACGATAGCCAATAGCTAATTGATGGCCAACCGTTTCGACCTCTTGTTTCGTAATTGATTTTCTACCATTTTTATTTTTTCGTTCCCAAAAGGTCAAAAGATGTTTTGCATCAAGTAAATAAATTTCATCAAATGTTGTAAAGCGTAAGATCACAAAGCAAATCCCATCCTGTTTTAAACAATCGGACATATGCTTGATTTGGTGGTCGTGAAAATTTTGGAGTGGGAAGGAGGTTTTGTTTTTTGTTTCCTTCGCCTCAAAATCAATATAACGGCCTTTGTATATGCCATTATAGTCCGTAGTCGATGCTTGTTTAAAATAGGCTTCCTTTATTACTGCAGCACTTCGTTTTGGGTAATCTACATTTACGATTTGTACAGGTGTTGGTTTTTTATGAATAACGGCGATTTCCTGTTCTAAATAATATTGATTCGTTTCATTGAGATCTTCCTCTAATGTCATTCCACGATTCCCATATATTCTTTGCTTGAGATGTGGTTTGTTTTTTACCTGCTGGGGCTTATATAATTTCCCATTCGGATAACGAAACTCCATTCTCCCATCCCCCTTAAGACAACTATTATACCAAAAATGTAGGTTAAATAGTTTAACGAATTTTAAACAGTTGGTAATAGGCTACAGAGTAACATTCACTATACCATACTATTCGGCGTAAAATATACTTTTGAGGGCGTGCAGACCGATTGGTTGGATACACTAAGAAAGAAGAGGTGTACATGTATGAGCGACGTTACTAAAATAGAAAAAATGGTAAATGAACGGCGAAACCGGGAAATTCAATTCACAATAGAGGAAAAAGAACTTTATAATGAGATTGAGTCAAAAACGGTAAAGAGAAACCTTGATAATATTTCACGTACCAAAGCCTATACAAGCTTCTATCGACGGCATAATGAGATTAGGTGGTCATTTTTAGCAAGTCAGGTATCAAGGAATGCTGGCTGGAATATGACGGATCTTGAAGGAGAGTGGTTTTCGAAGGTACTCAGCAAAAAAGAGAGAAACGTTCTGTTCCATACTTATGAACGGGCAAACTGGCTTATTTTTTCCGATGCCTATCCACAACTCCTAGTATACGAATATTCAAAGAGGCAGGGGAAGCCACTCTTTCACTTACTAAAAATGTTTTCGGTATCCCGATTTATTGAAGTAGAATGGGAGTATTACTGGAGGCATCGAGAAGGAAATCGGTTAGTAACCGCTCAAATCATCAATGAACAAAATATCATCCAAAAACCAGTGATTGAGCACCCATTTTATCGAAAAAAGGTATTTCAACGATTTTTTTACAATATCCAGGATTTTTTTCACTTTAGTTCTGTCATTTTTCCAACACTCGAGGGAAGATTATTCGGTTTTTCTGTTCAGCAATTTACGAAGCTTGATGAAAGAATAAAACTCGGTAAAAAGCTAGCATCCCTGTTATTTCATGTCGATTATTATGATCGTTTTATCAGATTTTCAAACGAAGTTGAGCATACTGGCTCAAGATTTGATTATGAACGATATGTTGCGGAAAGAAGATTTCGCAATACCCCATTTTTACGCACTACATATCCAATAATTAAGCATAACAGAGATCAAACCCCTGATTGGTATAATGGAAAAGTAAAAGAAAAGTGGTTTAACGAAATCAAGCTTTGTGACCAATTTGAGCTTACAAATTGGTTCTTAAAAAAGCAAAAGCAAATGCAAGCGGGTATTTTAATAGAGGAATTATTACGAAAAAACAAAGGCTGAACAATCAGCCTTTGTATGTATATTTTAGATGTCTAGCTCAGGCGCCATCGGCTCTCAGGTCTAAGCCAATCGCTTCGGAAGGTAAAAAACACCTTCTGTCAGCGTTTGTCTTATGCTTGACTTGGACAGGAAGTGCTGACATCGACGTTCGCCACAGGACGTGGCGGTACTTAGTCGATGTTCCTCTATCCGTGCGCCTAGCGCTTTTCTTAGGTTGATGGTCGATTAGGTCCTTCAAGTTTTTTGTTTCCATAACCAGGAGCTGTCTCTTCATTACGTTCTTGTTTATTTTTCTTTTTATCCTTCTTTGCCATGGAACCTTCACCTCCTGCTAGTAGTGTGAGCATTTTTCTTTATTACCATTCTAAAAAGTATGAAAGTGTTGTCGAAAAAGGAGAGAAGTGATAGGGGAAATCCACTTTCTTTGACGAATGAAAACTAGTTTTGTCAAGCGTGCAGGAGGAAAATTTTCCACGTCGAAACTACTTAAAAAGACCGTTTAGGAGGATGGATATGTTGAAGGATGAACTGAAGACGAAAGTACATGTTCTTGATGATATTGACCAATTGCTTTTTACGCTAAACAAGATTGATATGCAAATCAAGACAGAGGTGGATAAGTATATTCATGAGGAAGGACATCAACATATTAATCAATTAAAGCAACTTGAAAATGAGCTTATCTCTTTACGTAAGGCGTATCGTAATCAAAATGCTGAACAAGCCGTGCAATCTGAAAAGGAGCATTCCTATCACTTAACATTAAGCTATTAAAGCGGTATGATAGATGTTGAGGTGAGAGAATGTATACGGAACTATTAGCGAAGACAAATAGGCTAAAGGATCTCTGTGATCAGTCCATTAACCGATTAGAGGATGTCAAGGATAATGAATCATATGTTGCGGACTTTTATCAAGAAGTCAAGCCATTTGTGGACGATACAATGGAAATTGCGGACAGCTGGAGAGAATTAGCGATTGAATGGATCAAAAAAGAATTCCCCAAAAATCTTCATCCAAATCAGATTGATGCTACCCATGAAAACATACAGCATATCTCGATTCAAAGCTTTTACCGGGATACAAAAGTCAAACGCTTTAAAAATATGTACGAATCAATCCAGTACGTACTTGATAACATCCTTGAGAAGGTAACAATCCTTAAATAAGCCTTTCGTTGAAAGATACCCTTATATAATTGGTATCTTTTTTGTTTGAACATATAACCCAGTTTTTACATATTCTAAAGAAAAAGAACATTACAGGAGGTTTGTTCCACATGTATCAGTATAATCGCAGGAACAAAGCTGTCAGACCTTATGGAAATTCGTGGCCATTTTATGGGCAGCCTACCTATCAACAATTTTATGGTGGAGGGTATCAATCCGGGTGGAATCAATACTCTCCTCCTTCCTACATGCATTATAATTTGAACAGTTATCCTGGTTATTCATCATACGGGTATCAAGCACCATTCCAAACCCCATATCCGACAGGAATGGGTCAGACGCAGCAAAAAGGGGGAGGGACCATCCTCAATCAATTTAAGAAAAAGGATGGAACCTATGATATCAATAAAATGATGGACACAGCGGGTCAAATGGTAGGGGCTGTAAACCAGGTTAACTCAATCGTAAAAGGCCTAACGAAAACATTCAAGGTATAGAGGCTAAAACGAAAAGAAAGCTGAAGATAATATGACAGCTTTCTTTTTACATAGGGTTATTTATTTTTCTTTTGTTCATCATATTGTTTTGCTAATAGCTGTAATGCTTCATTATAGGATAATCCCGAATTCGCATTGAGACGTTTAACTTCCTCGACGTCTGTATCTGAGTATTGCTTCGTATTAAATCCTTTTGCCATCTAATCCACCTTTTCTATAGCAATTCATAAACTTCATTCAATTGATTCACACGTTTAAAATCTTTTTCATCCATTGCATAATTAATTTCATCAGGAAGAATCTTATTTAAAAACTCGATTTCTTCCTCATCTAAATCTCTAACCAATGCTTCCTCAGTGCGGTATTGGTTATTAATCATTTTTGTAAGGATGGCACGACTTATTTTATTTTCATCGCCATAATTTGAAATCGACTCAATTAAATACCCTAGCGTTTTGTCCATGATTGATCACCATTTCATTATTAGGATTCTTCGAAAAAAGATGTAAATTCCTCTTCATTTGTTTCAGATTCTTTATAATACGGGTTGTCCTCAGTTGCATTTTTAGGATCGAGATTCGTTTTAATAACGAGAATAGGCTCATCACTAGCTTCCGCAATAATCCTGTCATTCAGTTCTTTAAAATCAGGTAAATTTTGATTGCCAGGCTTCTTGTCCACAATTACACCTCCTAGCCATATCATGCTAATCTTCTATGCAAAGTATGTAAATTTGGATATAAAAAGAGAGACTAAAGTCAATGTACTCTAGTCTCGCATATATATTATATGAACAGTTCATCCTCTAAGCTTTCAGGATTGACAATGATATTACTTTTTTCATCTACTACTACGATATCTTTTTTCTTTAATTTGGTTAATGTTCTACTAACCGTTTCGCGGGTTGTACCGATCATATTTGCTAAATCCTTGTTTGTGAATTGTGTAGTAATCATAATTTTACCGTCTTGCATCTTTTGGCCGTCCGTATTACATAGGCGCAATATCAGCTTAATGATTTGCTCGTATGTATTATTTAATATTTGTGCCTCCAATCGATTTTGAAGGTCTACTATTTTTTCACCCATCACTTTAAAAAGCTTAATGCAAACCTGTGGATGCTGTAAAAGTACATTTTCAAAATGAGAAATTGAAATAACAACAGCCTTCGTGTCCTCCATTACTAAAGCATAAGCGGGGTAGTTTCCTTTACGGAAAAAACCGACATGGGGGAACATATCCCCATCCTTTTGGACGGTTACAATTTGTTCTTTTCCATTTATATCATTTTTATATATTTTTACTTTTCCTTTAAAGATAAAATAAACATTCTCCAACGGATCATCCTGCATAAAAACATGTGTGGCCCTTTTATATTGACGGTATTGAGCAATGTTTACTATCTCATTTAACTCATTGCTCGTTAATTCTTTAAAAAGTGGTACCGTTCGTAAAACCTCAGCTATTTCAATCCGATTCATATGTATTCACTCCATATCTCACTATTATCTTAAGTGTACCAAACTACTAGATTATAGGTAAAGCATTACCAGATTTCAGCCGCTAGAATTTATCAGGTTAAAAGGTCGTTGTATTAAAGTATGAAAGGAAAACTAGTCCTAATCACTTAATTAAAAAAGAAATTTACGTCTAATGTAATATTTTCTCGGTTTTATTTATAGATTTAATGTAGAAATCAAAATGGTTTCAATAAAATACTATAGGGGGTCAATCGTTTGAAAAGGAAGCTTTCAGTTGGATTGGTATTATTGCTTTCTATCTTTTTAGGTTTATCTGGTTGTTTTAGTGGAGAAACAACAACGAATGAACCAGAAAAACCAACAACTCCTAGTGAGGAAGGTAAAGAGAACGGTCAGGAAGCATCTGGACCAAAGATTCTTCGTTTAAATAATAACGAAGAGCCTGGTTCATTACACCCAGGGACAGCACAAGGAACACATGATTCATGGATTCTTGAGCATGCATTTGAAGGATTAACAAAGAAGACTCCTGAAGGAGAAATCGTAGCAGGAATGGCTGAATCTTGGGAGCCGAGTGAGGATGGCTTAACATGGAAATTCAAGCTTCGTAGTGATGCAAAATGGTCGAATGGTGACCCGGTTACCGCTCATGACTTTGAATATGCATGGAAGTATGCCCTAAATCCAGAAACTGCGTCTACATATGCATATCAACTCTATTATTTAGAGGGTGGAGAAGCGTATAACTCTGCAGAAGAGGGTGCGGATTTAGCTGCACTAGAAGCTGCAGTCGGTGTAAAAGCTGTGGATGATACAACATTAGAGGTTAAGCTTGCACAGCCAACACCTTATTTCTTAGATTTAACATCCTTCTACACGTATTATCCAATTAATAAGGCTGTTCAGGAGTCAAATCCAGAATGGTACCAGGAAGCAGATTCCTATGTATCAAATGGTGCATTTAAATTGACAGAGTGGAAGCATAAAGAAAGCATGAAGCTTGCAAAGAACGAAAACTATTATGACAAAGACAAAATTAATTTAGATGAAGTTCATTTCGCCATTATCGATGATGAGAATACATCATGGCAAATGTATCAATCAGATGAATTGGATTTAGTGTATCCATTACCACAGGATGTCATTGGTCAATTAAAGGATCAAAATAATCCTGAGTTCCAGATTGGAACAGACCTTGCTGTTTATTACTATAATTTAAACACAGAGAAGAAGCCATTTAATAATGTAAAGATTCGTAAAGCGTTATCCATGGCAATTGATCGTGAAACGATTGTAGAGCATGTGGCACAAGGTGGTCAACAAGCTGCATATTCGGTAGTGCCGCCAGGAATCCCTGATGTTTCAGGTGATTATCAAGAAAATTCTGGTAAATTATTTGAAGCAAATATTGAAGAAGCGAAAAAGTTAATGGAAGAGGGCTTGGCTGAGGAAGGTCTTGATAAGTTTCCAGCCGTAACATTAACTTACAATACGTCAGATGGCCATAAGATGATTGCGGAAGCTGTTCAGGAGATGTGGCGTAAAAATCTTGGTGTCGAAATTACGTTAGAAAACGTTGAGTTCCAAGTAAAGCTTGACCGTGAAAAAGCAGGTGATTATGAAATTTCCAGAGCGGGTTGGGTTGGTGACTATGTAGATCCAATGACATTTATGGACCTTTGGGTAACAGATGGACCATATAATGATGCGAACTGGGGCAATGCTGAGTACGACAAGCTTGTTAACCTAGCGAAAACAACAATGAATCAAGAAGATCGCATGAAGGCCATGCATGATGCTGAAAAAATCCTAATGGATGAGATGCCAGTAATCCCTGTTTATTTCTATACAAAACCATTTACTGTGAAGCCACATGTAACAGGTATTTACACACCAATCAATAGTTATCCTCAGTTCATTTATGCAGATATCAAAAACTAGGTAATAACAAAAGCGCAAGCGCCTTGGTCAGCCTCGACAAGCATAAGAAAAGCTGGCGAGAAGGATGTACTTTATCCTTCTTGACAGATTGGCTAGACCAGAGAGGCTAGGCGCTGGAGCTGGACTTGGATACACCCATTAAAAGGTATCCACCACGATAATTTTTATAATTTCTTAGACCACTAGGAAATCGAGGTATGCTGGGAACCAGCATACCCGATTTTTACTTGTCCATGATGTGCTCAAGGCCTAAGTTCGCCACAAAACGTGGCAGTTAGAAGTAGACAAACCTTTAAATAAGGGGGATTACATGCTTAAGTATATTGGAAAACGAATAGTCCTTGCAGTTGTAACCCTTTGGGTAATTATCACACTAACTTTCATCTTAATGCATAGTATTCCTGGAAACCCATTTGCCCAAGAAGGAACAATGCCAGAGGCAGTTTATAATAATCTTCAAAGCTATTATAATTTGGACAAACCTTTACTCGTACAATATGGTCTTTATTTACTTTCTATTCTACAGTTTGATTTCGGACCTTCTTATAAATCTTCAACTTTAACAGTGAATGACTTAATCGTAAATGGCTTTCCTGTTTCCTTGCATTTAGGAACACAGGCCTTACTGTTTGCGATTCCGCTTGGATTGTTATTTGGAATTATTGCAGCCCTTTATCGGAATCGATGGCCAGATTACTCATCTATGATTCTTGCAATCATCGGGATTTCGGTTCCTAACTTTATTCTTGCAACCTTTCTTATCAATTACTTAGCAGTTGAGTTGCGATGGTTCCCAGTTGCAACCTGGAAATCCTGGTCCCATACGGTGCTCCCGTCTCTGTCACTAGCGATGATGCCAATGGCTTTTATTGCAAGATTAATGAGGTCAAGCATGCTAGAGGTGATGAGTCAGGATTATATTTTAACGGCAAAAGCAAAAGGTATCAAAAAAGGTGCAATCATATTGAAGCATGCCATTCGAAACGCTATTCTGCCGGTCGTTACAATTGTCGGGATTTTGATTGCGAATATTGTAACAGGGAGCTTTATTATTGAAAAAATATTTGGTATCCCGGGTATGGGAGAAATGTTTGTAACAAGTATTTTTAATCGGGATTACCCTGTTATTCTCGGTTCGACGATTTTTTATTCAGCCATCCTCATTCTGTTTATTCTCATTGTTGATATCGCCTATACGTGGATTGATCCAAGAATTAAAGTAACGGGGGAGAGCAAATGAAAAATCAACCAAATCTTACAGAAGACATGTTTGCACCTGTTGAACAGAAATTTGAGGAAGCTGAAAAAATTGCGAGACCAAGCATTTCATATTGGAAGGATGTATGGAATCGGTTAATAGAAAACAAATTAGCGATGCTTGGGCTCATTATCATCATTGTGATTGGAGTCCTGGCGATTATCGGACCTTATTTAAACGGATACACGTATTATGAGCAAGATTTTACAAAGAAGAACCTCCGTCCGAATGCGGAGCATTGGTTTGGGACAGATGCATCTGGAAGAGATTTGTTTACACGTGCATGGTATGGTGCAAGGATTTCGTTGTTTATTGGACTAATGGCAGCTTTAATTGATTTTGTAGCCGGGATTATTTATGGAGGCATTTCCGGTATACGTGGCGGTAGAACGGATAACATCATGATGAGAATCGCGGAAGTACTCTATGCCATTCCATACTTATTAATGGTTATTTTGGTCATGATTGTCCTAGAAAGAGGAATATGGGCTATTATTATTGCGATGTCGATAACAGGATGGATACCAATGGCGAGACTTGTTCGAGGGCAAGTACTCCAACTGAAGGAATATGAATATGTTCAAGCAGCAAATGCAATGGGAGCAAAAACCTCATGGATTTTGAGTAGACATATGATTCCTAATACGATGGGACCGATTTTAGTAAACGTAACATTAACCGTTCCAACTGCTATTTTTGCAGAAGCGACACTTAGCTTTTTAGGCCTTGGGATACCCGCTCCACAGGCAAGCTGGGGAACTATGGCAAATGATGCATTAGGTAGTATATTAATTGGGAATTTCTATCAATTATTTTTCCCAGCGTTTCTCATCTCGCTGACAATGTTTGCTTTTAATGTGTTCGGAGATGGACTAAGAGATGCACTCGATCCGAAATTACGGAAATAGATTGACGAAAGGGATGAGTAGTAGTTGGAAAATATATTAGAAGTCAATGATCTGCATGTTTCGTTTGATACAAGTGCTGGGAAAGTAAAGGCAGTTCGAGGTGTTTCCTTCTCTGTTGAAAAAGGGGAAGCCATTGCAATCGTTGGTGAATCGGGCTGTGGTAAAAGTGTGACCGCCAAATCTATTATGCGACTTCTTCCGTCCCCACAAGCAAAAATTGAAAAGGGCTCTATCATGTTGAATGGAGAAAACATTGTTCGAAAATCAGAAAAAGCGATGGAGAAAATAAGAGGGAATGAGATTGGGATGATTTTTCAGGATCCAATGACATCGTTAAACCCAACGACAAAAATTGGGATCCAAATAGCAGAAGGGATTATTCGACATACAAAGATTCCAAAAAAGAAGGCGCTTGAACATGCTGTAAAAATGCTTGAAATCGTAGGTATTCCACAGCCTGAAAAGCGAATTCATCAATATCCCCATGAATTTTCTGGTGGAATGAGGCAGCGGGTGATGATTGCAATCGCCCTTGCTTGCAAGCCGAAGCTTTTAATTGCGGATGAGCCGACAACAGCGCTAGATGTGACCATTCAAGCTCAAATTTTGCAGCTAATGAAGGAATTGCAGACTAAAACGAATACTTCAATTATTTTAATTACGCATGACCTTGGTGTTGTAGCTGAAATGTGTAGCAAGGTTGTTGTGATGTATGCAGGCGAAATCGTGGAAACGGGCAGTGTCGGAGAAATCTTTTCTAATCCGACTCATCCGTATACAAAGGGATTGTTAAAATCAGTACCTCGACTGGATATGGATAAGCATGAAAAATTATCCACCATTACGGGTACCCCTCCGGATTTACTTGACCCACCAAAGGGCTGTTCATTTTATCCGAGATGTGAAAGGGCAATGAAAATTTGTGCAGAACATAAACCGGAATTTGAAGGTGTTAGCCCGACGCAGTACAGCTCATGTTGGCTAAATCATCCGATGGCTAAAAAACGAACGAATTTCGTCTAAGGAGGAAGTCGAAAAGTGGCTGCAAAAACAGAAAAATTGCTAGAAGTGAAAAATATGAAAAAATACTTTCCGATTCAAAAGAAGCCGCTAAAAGCGGTTGATGATTTAAATTTAATCATCAATAAAGGCGAAACAGTTGGTCTGGTAGGTGAAAGCGGCTGCGGTAAATCGACAGCAGGAAAAACGATTATTCGGTTAATCGAACCAACAGCCGGCGAGGTTTTCTTTGAAGGGAAAAATATTTATGAGTTTAATCAGAGGCAAATGAAAAATCTGCGCAAGGATATGCAAATTATTTTCCAAGACCCATATGCTTCATTAAATCCACGAATGAAGATTGAGGATATTATTGGAGAGCCATTAGATATTCACCATCTTGCAAAAGGCAAAAAAAGAAAAGAGCGGGTGAAGGAGCTCTTAGAACTTGTCGGGCTTCGTTCAGAGCATGCTAATCGATTTCCGCACGAATTTAGTGGGGGACAAAGACAGAGGATAGGAATTGCAAGGGCACTGGCGCTTAATCCGAAATTTATTGTTTGTGATGAACCAATTTCAGCTTTGGATGTATCAATTCAGGCACAAATAGTTAATCTGTTAAAGAGCCTGCAGGAAAAAATGGACTTGACCTATTTATTTATTGCTCATGATTTATCTATGGTCAAATATATTTCAGACCGAATCCTCGTGATGTATTTAGGGAATATGGTTGAACTCTCGGATAGCGGGTCCCTATATGATGACCCACTTCATCCATACACAAAAGCTTTGTTGTCCGCAGTTCCAATCCCTGATCCAGCTGTGAAACGGGAGCGAATAGTTTTAGAAGGAGAGGTACCCAGTCCATTATCTCCACCATCGGGTTGTGTGTTCCGAACTAGATGTAAATATGTAATGGAACGATGTGCAGTTGAGATTCCAAAATGGAAAGAAGTAAAGCCATCCCACTTCACGGCTTGTCATTTATATGATGATTAACCCGTTGGTTTTACAAATATAGGTAGAAAGTGGTATAATATTTTCTAATAAAGATAAATTAATAATAATGCTTATTATAAGGAGTTTCTCATG
The DNA here is from genome assembly GCF_036962685.1 of Bacillus sp. JJ1566. Classification (NCBI taxonomy): domain Bacteria; kingdom Bacillati; phylum Bacillota; class Bacilli; order Caryophanales; family Bacillaceae; genus Bacillus; species Bacillus sp. JJ1566. The sequence continues at coordinate 89,154 of NZ_JBALOP010000025.1, forward strand.
GAAGCTTTCGCGTTAACGAAAATCCCAAAGGGCAAAGTTAACCGTAGTGGCGCTTAATAAGCGCTCTTAGAACGACCTTTTATAATAAGTTTTTTTATTGCAATGTTTCGTGCCAACCAAAACGAAGGAGATGATTTGAATGGCTTTTGGAAGAAGACCAGTCGAAGAAATTGTTACTGAGGAAACGAAGGTGTGGGAATGCACATCTGAGGAATGTAATGGATGGGTGCGAGATAATTTTAAGAGTACTACAGAGCCAACCTGTCCATTGTGTGGTTCTGAAATGGAGACAAACACAAGATTATTACAGGTTGTTAATAACCATAATAAGAGCTTTTTAGCATAGGATTAATACATGTTTCCTCCACTTTAGAAATTTTTTTATAAAACAGATTAAATTTTCGGTTATAAAATGATTTCCCTATGGACATAATAATTCATGCATTACCTTGCAACAATTTTTGTTGCATTACATAGGAGGAAACAAAATGGCACAAGGAAAAGTAAAATGGTTTAACAGTGAAAAAGGCTTTGGATTTATCGAAGTTGAAGGTGGAGACGATGTATTCGTACACTTCTCAGCAATCCAAGGCGATGGGTTCAAAACGTTAGAAGAAGGTCAGGAAGTATCTTTCGATATCGAAGAAGGAAGCCGAGGACCACAAGCCGCTAATGTTCAAAAAGTGTAACGAACCAAATATAAACCGTTCAAAACAGATTCTATTTTAGGATCTGTTTTTTGTTTGCACATAAAGATCAAAGACTAAGAACGCCACGTCCTGATGTCTTCGTCGTTGTGACCCACTTCGTGTGGGCCAAAAAACCCCCTGAGCTAAAAAAGTCAGGGGGTATTGCATTAATTTGTAGTAGCCTTAAGTGAAGCTGCTTTTTCAAGCGTTGGAACTCCTTTTCCTCGTACATCTACTCGTTTAATAAACAATGCTAAAACTAATGCTACAATATTAATGCCAAGGGCAACCAAGAAGGAATAATTGATTCCCGCAAGTAATGCTTGTTGACCAATAAGAGCCTGTGTGCTTTCAGTTATTATGGTTGGATCCATATTTGCTGCTAAACTTTCTCCTTCAGCTTTAGCCACATTATTCATGATTGTTACTAAAACTGCAGTCCCAATAGAACCAGAAACCTGTTGAGCGGTATTATTGATTGCTGTTCCATGTGGATATAGATGTGCGGGCAGCTGATTTAATCCGTTTGTCATAATCGGCATCATGACCATTGACATTCCAAACATACGAAGAGTGTACGCTGTAATGATATAGGAGTATGAAGAATCAATCTGTAATTGTGTTAATAAATAGGTTGACACTGCTGTAATGAGAAGACCACCAATTGATAGAAGGCGGGGACCAAATTTATCAAATAACTTACCGGTGATCGGTGACATAATTCCCATAACTATGGCACCAGGAAGCATCATTAACCCGGATTCGAAAGGCGATATTCCACGAACACTTTGTACATATGCGGGAGTTAGAATCATTCCTGAGAACATCGCTACCGCGTTAACAATTGCAATCACAGATGCTAGTGCAAACATTGGGTGTTTGTATGCCCGTAAATCAAGAATTGGTTTATCTATTTTTAATTGACGTAAGATAAATAAGATTAACGAAATCGCACCAATAATTAATGATGTTATTACAAGGGTATCTGTCCATCCATCATTGCTTACAGAACTGAATCCGTATAATAAACCACCAAACCCAAATGTTGATAAAATAACGGAAAGATGGTCAATTTTTGCACTTTTATTTACTTCCATCACGTTTTTAGATTTCCAAATTGCAAGTACTAAGCTTATCACTGCAAGAGGTATGATCATTTCAAATAATACGCGCCAATCATAATGTTCGACGATATACCCTGACAAAGTTGGACCGATTGCAGGAGCAGTAATCATAACCAATCCGAAAACACCCATTGCTGTACCGCGTTTTTCAAGCGGGAAACTAACTAGCATGATATTCATCAATAATGGTCCCATCACGGAAGAGCCTGCTGCTTGAACCATTCGTCCAGCAATTAACACACCAAAGTTTGGAGCGAATGCAGCCATAGCGGTACCAATTGTAAAAATAAGCATAGATGTAATAAATAGGCTTCTGTTAGAAAACCTTGTGATTAGGAACGCTGAAGCCGGAATTAAGACACCGCTAACTAGCATATACCCAGTTGCCAGCCATTGAACGGTTGAGTAATTTTCAATATTTAAATCAATCATAATAGATGGTAAGGCAACATTGAGTAATGAGTTATTTAAAAACGAAACAAATGCCCCAACAAAAAGTATTGCTAACATCACATATGGCGGCTTTTTTTCTTGGAATGTTGAATTCATTAATTTATCCCCTCAATTCATTCTTAAATTGTTACTCGAATGATTTTATACCACAAGTTCAATTTGTGCAATATATTTATACTTGAGGTATAATATTCTTGGGGAAGAAAATAAAATGGTTTCATGGAATAAAAAGGAAGTTTTGGAGGGCATATGAATAAGCGTAGGAGACGAGTGGCAGATGCTGCGTTAACATTATTTGTTGAAAAAGGATTTCAACAAACTTCGATACAAGATATTATTGATCATGCGAATATCTCAAAGGGTACTTTTTATAATTATTTCTCAAATAAAAATGACTGCATCGCTGAAATCTTAGAAGGACTACGATCTGATGCAAGCAAAATTCGAATGGAGATGCAGGTTGGAAAAGATGAGACAGACCGTACTGTTTTAATAGATCAAATTTCGATTTTGACCAAATTAAATCGGGAACGGAATCTTAATACTATTTTTGAAGCCATTTTGAATTCAAATGAGGTTGAGCTTAAAAAAATGGTGATGCATCATCGTATTCATGAATTGGAATGGCTGGCGAGACGATTTGTTGATGTCTATGGTGACAAAGTAAGAGATTTTGCGTTTGAACTTTCCATTCTCTTTTACGGAATGATGCATTATATCTTATTTACAATGAAAATAACGAATAGTTCACAATCGATACATAGGATAGTCGAGGTTTTGCTAACATATTTAGAGGCGATTATTCCAATTATGATTGATAAGGGGAGTACCTTGCTTGATCCTTCATCACTCCATTTTCTACAAGCAAGAATTGATCGAAAGGTTCTAACTCTTGATGAACTTTTAGATTTAGCAAAAAAATTAGAGCAAGAAGCAACATTCACAATCGATCAGCAAGATCTTTATGAAACGATTGTTACAGAATTGCAGCGGGAACGGATTCGAAAAAGTGTGCTACAGCCTTTGATAAAACCATTTCAGCAGTCTTTTGTACAGACAGAATTGGAAGTGCAGGTTAACACCTTTACAAATTTCCTTTGGTATTTTATAAGAATGCAATGATCCTAATAAGTAAAAGGGGTGTTTATGATTACGAATAGTAAAATGAGATGGAACTTTGACAACAGCTATACAGAGCTGCCTAGAGAATTATATACTAAAACAAATCCGACACATGTTCGCGAACCAGAATTAGTTGTCTTAAATAAAGAGCTAGCCGAATCACTTGGTTTAAGCGTAAAGGGCTTATTGGAGAACGGTATAGAGGTCTTTGCTGGAAATCGTATACCTAACGGTGCTGAACCTATTGCTCAAGCCTATGCTGGTCACCAGTTTGGACATTTTACAATGCTTGGAGACGGCCGTGCTGTGTTGCTCGGTGAACAGATAACACCTGTTGGAGAACGCTTTGATATTCAGTTAAAGGGTGCAGGTCGCACACCTTATTCACGCGGTGGCGATGGCCGTGCAGCAATTGGACCAATGCTGCGTGAATATATCATTAGTGAGGCTATGCATGGATTACGTATTCCGACGACCAGAAGCTTAGCTGTTGTGACCACAGGTGAGTCAATTTATCGAGAAACAGGTCTGCCTGGTGCAATTCTTACACGTGTTGCCTCAAGTCATATTCGAGTGGGTACATTTCAATTTATTACAGGTCTTGGAAAAGTAGATGAACTGCGAAGCTTAGCAAATTATACGATTGAACGTCATTATCCCGAAATTAAGGATGAGGAACACCCTCATCTAGCTCTCTTACGCGCGGTGATCAAACGTCAAGCAGCCTTAATTGCAAAATGGCAGCTGGTAGGTTTTATTCATGGTGTTATGAACACAGATAATATGGCGATAAGTGGAGAAACCATTGATTATGGTCCATGTGCATTTATGGATACATATGACCCGAAAACTGTGTTTAGTTCAATTGACACAGGAGGTCGCTATGCCTATGGTAACCAACCGTATATTGGGGGTTGGAATCTTGCTCGTTTCGCAGAAAGCTTATTGCCTTTACTTCATGAAAATGAGGAACAGGCACTTCAATTCGCACAAGATGAAATAACGAATTACAATGGGATTTATCAAGAATATTGGCTAAACGGAATGAGGGCAAAGCTTGGGTTATTCGATCAAGAGGATGAGGATAAGGAACTTATTGATGAACTCCTAGATTTGATGGAACAAAACGAACTAGATTTTACGAATACGTTCATTGATTTAACCTTCAATAACCTTGATAGTTTTTCTATTTGTAGGAACGATACTTTTAAAAATTGGCTGCAAAAATGGAAGGATAGACAAAAGAAACAGAAGAAAACAGACGAAGAGATAACGGAATTGATGCGGACATCGAATCCAGCAGTCATCCCGCGAAATCATCGTGTTGAAGAAGCACTGGAGGCGGCCACTGAAAGTGATTATAGTGTCATGGACAAACTTATAGACGTATTAAAAGATCCCTTTGCACATACACCATCGCAGGCTGAATATGCAAAGCTACCAGAAACTTCAAATAAACCATATCGAACATTTTGTGGAACTTAAATTAAAGGCACGCCTTTTGGGTGTGCTTTTTTGTGTCTAGCTTCAGCACCTAGCCCCTCGAGGTCATAAGCCAATCCGTCAAGAAGGATAAATGGCATCCTTCTCGCCGTCTTTTCTTATGCTTGTCGGGGCTGAGCGAGGTGCTTCCGCATTTCTTTTTTGTATGCTAAAAATACCAAATGCTTATTTTATGATATCACTTCAAAAACGAACGTTTATTCTGTACAATAAAGGTAGAAATTCTGAGGTGATTCAAAATGAAGTTTCGGAAAAATATCCATGAATTAATGGATTTCATAAAAGAAAACCCGCAATATGCAAAGAACATTGTTCACTGGCATACAATTGAGGCGACTTCTGCCAATTTAATGGACATGCCTGCATCCATTGATGATAGATTACGAGAAGCACTGGATAAAAGAGGTATTCAAAGAGTTTACACTCATCAGCATTCAGCCTATGAAATAACTCGAAGTGGATGCAATTTCGTTGCCGTAACCCCAACAGCATCAGGTAAAACACTTTGCTATAATCTTCCCGTTTTACAAACGATTGTTGAAAATGATCAGGCCCGTGCACTCTATTTGTTTCCAACAAAGGCTCTAGCTCAGGACCAAAAAAGTGAATTAAATGAAATCATTGAGGAAATGGGAGTAGCTATTAACAGCTATACATATGATGGTGATACCCCGGCAAACATTCGCCAAAAGGTACGAAAAGCAGGGCATATTGTCATAACAAATCCAGATATGCTACATTCTGCTATTCTTCCTCATCATACAAAATGGGTTTCTTTGTTCGAAAATCTGAAATATGTAGTGATCGATGAGCTGCATACATATCGTGGTGTATTTGGAAGCCATGTGGCAAATGTGATTAGGCGTTTGAAACGAATTTGTGAATTTTATGGAAGTAATCCGATTTTTATGTGTACATCTGCTACAATCGCTAACCCAAAAGAACTCGCTGAAAACTTGACCGGAACAAAAATGGAACTAATTGAGAACAATGGTGCACCAACAGGTAGAAAGCATTTTGTTTTTTACAATCCACCAATTGTCAATAAACCGCTCAACATTCGAAGAAGTGCGACACTCGAGGTTCGGAAACTAGCAAGTGAATTTTTACAAAATAAAATACAAACGATCGTTTTTGCAAGAAGCAGGGTGAGAGTGGAAATTATCCTAACGTACTTGCAGGAGCTTGTGAAACATAAGCTGGGACCAAAAGCAATCCAAGGTTACCGAGGAGGGTATTTGCCGAAGCAACGTCGTGAAATAGAACATGGCCTTCGGAATGGCGATATTTACGGAGTTGTCAGCACAAATGCTCTTGAATTAGGTGTAGACATTGGACAACTTCAGGTTTGTATTATGACCGGTTACCCTGGAACGATTGCAAGTGCTTGGCAGCAGGCAGGTCGTGCTGGCCGACGCCAAGGAGAAGCTGTGATTTTCATGGTTGCCAGCTCTAATCCTCTTGACCAATATATGATTCAAAATCCTGAATACTTTTTTAGTAGAAATCCTGAGACAGCCCGGATTAACCCTAATAATCTAGTGATTTTAATTGATCATATTAAGTGTGCTGCCTATGAATTACCGTTTAAAGTAGGAGATACATTTGGTGAGCTTGATCTTGAAGATATTCTAGAGTTTTTAACTGAGGAAAGAGTCCTCCATCAAAATGGGGATAAATGGTATTGGATGAATGATTCCTTCCCTGCCCACAATATTAGTCTGCGTTCAGCTTCACAGGAGAACGTTGTAATCATTGACCAAACTGATATTGCGGCCGTGAAGGTGATTGGAGAAATGGATCGTTTTAGTGCGATGACATTACTTCATGATGAAGCTATTTATTTACACCAAGGTGTTCAATACCAGGTTGAAAAGCTAGATTGGGAAGAAAAGAAAGCTTTTGTGAGAGAAGTAGATGTTGATTACTTCACAGATGCAAACCTAGCAGTTAGTCTTAGGGTTTTAGAGGTTGATAAGGAACGTGCAAGGCAATCAATCGAAATAGGTTATGGAGATGTTTCCGTTCAAGCGATGGCAACAATTTTTAAGAAAATAAAATTTGAAACCCATGAGAATATTGGATCAGGACCGATTCATCTACCAGAAGAGGAGCTCCATACATCCTCTGCATGGATTAGTCTGAAAAAATCAGAGCTTGAAGGATTCAGCGACGAGCGGATTGAGGAAGGTTTAGTAGGTGTTGCAAATGTGTTAAGGCATGTTGCTCCACTGATGACAATGTGCGACCCATCAGACTTGCATGTTGTTCCACAGGTGAAAGCCATACACAATGAACAGCCCACAATCTTTTTATACGATCGATATCCAGGTGGAATTGGCTTAAGTGAAAAAGTCTATGAGGCTATGGAAAATCTCTTGGGTGAATCTGAGGAATTAATTAGAAAATGCTCATGTGAATCGGGCTGCCCATCCTGTATCGGGACTGAAGTGATTCATGAACGGGCAAAAAATGATGCACTAACATTAATTGCCAAGCTAAAACAAGGAAAACGTTAAAGGAGTTTCAACATGTCGATTAAAGGGAAATTAAATCGTTTAAAAAATCATATTGTGAAAGAAGATGTAGAAAAAGCGAAATCTGTCAATCTTCCTGTTATTTTGGACGAAATTCCCTTTCTCGATAAGTGGAAAGCATTTGGCGCGCAACCATTTTATTTTGATGGAACATACTGCATGGTTCGTAAAGTAGAATATCCATTGGATTATCAGCATGGTTTATATACTTTTTCCAAATTAAACGATTGTATCGAAATGTGGAATTCATCTACAATCAAGCATCCATTGTCAGCAAAAGGTCATCAGCTTTCCGATTTATTTTTCTTTGACACGGAAACAACAGGTTTAGGTGGAGGGACGGGAAATACAATCTTTCTATTGGGACACGCAAGAGTACACGAAAATAAAGTTGTTCTCACTCAACATTTTTTACCCAATCCTGGAGCTGAAATTGCCCTTTACCAAAGCTTCCTCTCAAGTGTTGATTACACAACTCTAGTCACATATAACGGCAAATCCTTTGATTGGCCACAGGTAAAAACAAGGCATACATTAATTCGAGATGCACTTCCTAAATTGCCGGATTTTGGCCATTTTGATTTGTATCATGCGGCCAGAAGACTTTGGAAAAACAAACTGGATTCTGTAAGACTTTCAAATGTTGAGAAGGAAATTTTAAATATTAAGCGTGATGGTGATGTCCCGGGTTATTTAGCACCGATTCTTTATTTTGATTTCGTGGAAAATCAAGTGCCCGATGGTATCTTTGGAGTCATGCGTCATAATGAAATTGATATTTTATCCTTATTAACTCTCTACGTTCATTTATCTGGTGTAGTAATTTTGAACGAAAAGAATAAATATACTTCCGATAAATACGAAGTGGCGAGATGGCTTGAGGCTTTAGGTGAGACTAAAAAGGCACAGGAATTATTTGAGCAAGTAGTGGATGTGGACTCAGAAAAGGAAACAAAGGCAAAGCTTGCCCTCGCTTTTCTTTCAAAAAAGGAGAAAAAGCTGGAGGAAGCAATGAAGCTGTTTATTGAAGTACATGAAAATGGTGATGATCAGGATGCTGTCATCGCTGGAATTGAGCTTGCAAAATACTATGAGCATCATATGAAGGATTATGAAACCGCCTGGGATTTTGCAAATAGTGGTTACATGCGATGGAAAGAAGCGATAAATTCAGGTAATAAGACAAAAAATGCGAAACTTGAAAACGAGTTTGAAAAGAGAATCTCGAGAATAGGCAGGAAACTTCAAAATAATTAGAAAATATTGCCCGGGCAAGCGCAAATTTAGTGGTTTTTCGCGCTTTATTTGTCGATTCGATGAAGATTTGAAGACTTCCTTCATTTGTCATTGTAGAACAATGTAATACCATGTAAAATAGTGTTTTGTGTAAAGGAAATATTATTTTAGATGGAGAGAAAAATGTTATGTATAAGAAAATATTATTTCTATACTTCTTTGTACTAGTATTAATTGTGATCGTGTTAACTGGGCTAAAAGACGGCTCCTATGCCTTTTTTTTATAAAAAATAGCATTAAAAATAGGTGTTTTGATTAGTACATGACTCCACATTCCTTCATAGGCTATTAATGTAAGACAGATGAAGGAAAGGAGATAAATAAAATGTTTTGTCCAACAAATGTAATGCAACCTATTGTTCACCCAACTAAATGCTGTGTTCAACACCACTGCTGTAAAACAATTGTTCCACATATTCATCCTTCACATACGCAACATGTAAATCATCATATGTATCAACATATGCATTATTTCCCACACACAGAATCTGTTGCGAATGAAGTAACAAATCAACACTTCAATTGTGGAGCTAGACCACCAGGACCATTTTTTGGTCGATAAACAAATAACTTAATCTAAAAACGTAACAATAAAACTTACAAAACACAACAGGGACTGTCATGGTTCCTGTTTTACATATGATTTTGAGTAGTAACAGTTAAAATCACAAGTAAAGGAGCCTAGACATGATAAAGGTAGTTGCAATTACAGGCTATAAACCATTTGAGCTTGGAATTTTTGGACAAGACCATCCTGGTATCCGATATATCAAACTAGCCCTTAAAAATGCGCTAATCCCCTTAATTGAAGATGGACTAGAATGGGTCATTATTAGCGGGCAGCTAGGGGTTGAGCTTTGGGCAGCTGAAATTACCTATGAGCTTCAAGAGGAATATCCAGACCTTAAGCTTGCTGTTATTACTCCATTCCTTGAGCAAGATGAAAAATGGAATGAAACAAATAGAGAATACTACCAATTCATTTTGTCACAAGCAGACTATGTAAACAGCATTACAAATCGGAAATATGATAATCCATCACAATTTCGATTAAAAAATGCTTTTTTTCTGGACAAAAGTGATGCATTATTAATACTATATGATGAGGAAAAGGATGGGAGTCCCCGTTATATTTATTCGGATGCGAAAATAAAGAGTGAAAATGAAGGATATCAACTTATTACGATTAACGCTTATGACCTTCAAGTAATTGCTGAAGAGGAACAATACGCCAATAACGAATTCTAAAAAGGGCAGCTTTTCAATATAAATTGACAATACATGAAATTTTTGAAAAAATAGATATAGGAATAATGGGGAAAGTGTATTGAGGTGAAATCTATGTTATCTGATAAAATAAAATTAACTGCATCACAGATACTTGAAAAAGAATTTAAATCAGGCATGAAAGGCTATAAACAAGAAGAAGTTGATAAATTTTTAGATGTGATCATTAAAGATTACGAAACGTTTTATCAAGAAATTGAAGAGTTACAACAAGAAAATCTACGATTAAAGCGTCAGTTGGAGGATTCATTTAAGAAACAACCACAGGCGCAAACAGGTACAACGAATTTTGATATTTTAAAACGATTGTCAAACCTTGAAAAACACGTTTTTGGTAGTAAATTGTACGAGTAAAGCCTCGCGTGTAGTGGGACACAAAGACGCTGCCACAGGAAGTAACGTTCATAGACTTAGAGTCTTTATTGGTAATATTTACCAGAGTCTAAACTCTTGCAATTGTAATGATTTTTTACTATACTATTTTTTGCACACATTAATAACGTTCGGGTAATCGCTGCAGGGTGACCTGCAGAGGAAAGTCCATGCTCGCACGGGCTGAGATGTCCGTAGTGTTCGTGCCTAGCGAAACGATAAGCTAGGGTAGCGAGGAATTGTTCTTTGCTAACGGCAGGGAAAAAACCTAAGTCCATTTGGATATGGTTTGACTACCTTTAAAGTGCCACAGTGACGAAGTCTTGTAAGAAATTACAAGAGTGGAACGAGGTAAACCCCACGAGCGAGAAACCCAAATAATGGTAGGGGCACTTTCTCTCTTGGAAATGAACAAGGAGAAGGACAGGCGGTTAACCGTCTGTAGATAGATGATTACCACCGGAGTACGAGGTATTCGTTTTACCGACTGAAGTACGATGGAACAAAACATGGCTTACAGAACGTTATTGATTAAACGAGAATTACATGATGAATAAAGAAGCAAAGCTCTTCATGATGAAGAGCTTTTTGTATGCTTACATCATTTACTTAGAAGCAAATCTTGCTTTACAACATTAGATTCTTTATTCTTTTACTATAAATGAATGTACATAGTTAGGGTGAACGTGAATGGGAAAAGTAACACTTATTGCTACAGCGGCAATGGGGATTGAATCCATTGTTGCAAAAGAAGTACGGGATTTAGGCTATGAATGCACTGTCGAAAATGGAAAGGTTATATTTGACGCTGATGAACAAGCCATCTGCCGCAGTAATTTATGGCTAAGAACTGCAGATCGTATCAAGTTAAAAGTTGGAGAATTTAAGGCAACAACCTTTGATGAGTTATTCGAAAAAACGAAAGCTCTAAATTGGGGCGACCTTATTCCAGAAAATGCAGAGTTTCCTGTCATCGGAAAATCAGTAAAATCAAAGCTCTTTAGTGTCTCAGATTGCCAAAGCATCGTAAAAAAGGCAGTTGTTGACAGTCTAAAAAAACATTACCGCAAAACATCCGGCTGGTTCGAGGAAACAGGTCCATTTTACCGCATTGAAGTAGCCTTGCTTAAGGACGTCGCAACATTAACAATCGACTGCAGTGGAGTCGGGTTGCATAAACGGGGATATCGTCTCGATCAAGGGGAGGCTCCATTAAAAGAAACACTTGCTGCGACCTTAGTCATGTTAACGAACTGGTCACCAGAGAAATCGTTTGTAGATCCATTTTGTGGCTCAGGTACGATTCCAATAGAAGCTGCGTTAATCGGGCAAAACATTGCTCCTGGTTTTAATCGTGATTTCGTATCTGAGGATTGGGAGTGGATTGGTAAAAAACGATGGAATGAAGCACGCCAAGAGGTAGAGGATTTAGCCAAATATAATCAGCCTCTTGATATTAGCGGCTTTGATATTGACCATCGAATGATCCAAATAGCCAAAAATAATGCTGAGGAAGCAGGTTTTTCAGACCTGATTCAGTTTAAACAAATGCAGGTTCGGGATTTTACAACAACAAAGGAATACGGTGTAATCGTCGGAAATCCTCCATATGGGGAAAGACTTGGTGAAAAAAAGGCTGTTGAAGAAATGTATCGTGGGATGGGGGAAGCCCTTCGTCCGTATGATACATGGTCAGTCTATATGCTAACCTCACATCCGGAATTTGAACAATTATACGGCAAGCCTGCAACGAAAAAACGTAAGTTGTTTAACGGATTTATTCGAACCGACTATTATCAGTATTGGGGAAAAAGACCACCACGCAATCGTTAAAGTTGCAGCAATTCATGTATAGTTTAATTCAAAAGTTCATATACTCTATTGGTGTCTACAAAATTTCCAGGAGTGAATGGACGATGAATTACCTAGATTTTAAAAAAATACAAGATGCTTTGAATGATACATATAGGGTTCTCCAAAATGAGATAGGGGAAGAACTGGATCCACTAAAATCCATAGCTCAAGCAAAAAACGACCTACTTCATGCGATGTCTCATTCAACTGCAATTGATGTTGATTTTTTACGATATAAAAATGAATGAACGAATCATATAAGGAAACTCGCTTAGGCGGGTTTTTCTTTTGTTTCGTTATTGACTTCACCTATTGACTAGGAGATAATTAAAAATTGGTTTAACATTATTCAGCGGCTGAATAATGTTAAGCCTCCGGCGGATGCCACAGATTTTCAAAGGAAAGTTTCGAGCATGCTCGATAAAATCTGAGCACAAATACGCCAAAGCGCATTTGATCTTGTTGGTTTTGGGGGTTTTACATATGATTGGAGAAAGGTTACCCTTTCAAATATCCAGAAATGAAAATTTCTTTGATAAATTAAATGAGTGGATTGGCGATGTCTTTTACGACACCCTTCCGGAAAAAGGCTTTGAACTTCGCGATGAGCAAATTTATATGGCATTTCAGCTTGAAAAGGCCTTTAAGGAAAAATCAATTGTGTTTGCAGAAGCCGGTGTAGGTACCGGGAAAACAATTGTATATCTGTTGTATGCGATTTGTTACGCGAGATATATGAGAAAGCCTGCCATTATCTCATGTGCAGACGAGTCCTTAATTGAACAGCTTGTGAAGCCTGAAGGAGATATTGCAAAAATAGCGAACGCACTAGACCTAAATATTGATGTTCGTCTAGCAAAGGCTCAGGACCAGTATCTTTGTTTGAGAAAATTAGACCATGCCACACGACGAACAACAAATGAAAATATAGCAAAAGTTTACAATGAATTACCTGATTTTGTACATAATCATTCTACCATGCAAACATTCCATCATTACGGGGACCGAAAAACGTATCCTAATTTGACGGATGAGGAATGGAAAAATGTTTCCTGGGATAGCTTTCAGGATTGTTTTTCATGTGATTTGAGACATCGTTGTGGTCTCACCTTATCTAGAGACCATTATCGAAAGGCTGTTGATTTAATTATATGTTCTCATGATTTTTATATGGAGCATGTGTGGACAATGGAAGCCAGAAAAAGAGAAGGACAGCTTCCTTTTTTACCAGAGAGTAGCTGTGTCGTCTTTGATGAAGGCCATTTACTAGAATTCTCTGCTCAAAAAGCATTAACCTATCGGGTTCAGGAAACTACTTTAGAAAGTCTGTTAACAAGGCTATTAGAAAATGATATTCGAGAAGAATTTGCTCAATTAATCGAGGATACAATTGAACAAAATAATCAGTTTTATAGACGACTCGGGGAAAATAGTCAAACAGTTGAAGGTTCTGAACGAATGGATATCCAGCGGACCACAAAATTAATTGCCGATGCAAAAAAGCTTCATCATATGATTGTTGAGATTGGCAATAATCTTGTGTTTGAGGCAGAGACGTATACGCTTGACCAATATGAATTACATATTGTCGATGAATATTTAGACCAAATGGAATATTCATTAAAACTTTTTGGTGAAGAAAATGATGTGATTACATGGGTTGAGGCAGATGGTGAAAGCTACACGCTAGTCATTATGCCACAAGCAGTGGAAACCATTTTAGATGAAAAAGTATTTTCGAAAGAGATTCCATTTGTGTTTTCTTCTGCCACTTTATCTGAAAATAAATCATTTGATTATATTGCAAAGAGTTTAGGAATAAAAAACTATCAATCGTTTTCAGTTGAATCACCTTTTGATTATGAAAATCAGATGAAGATTAAGATGCCTGTCTTTACTGCTAGCGATGATCTATTTCAAGCGAAATTTGATTTTGCATGGAAAGAAATAGAAAAATCAGAGGGCAGGGCGCTACTGTTATTTAATTCAAAGGAAGAGCTACAAACATTTAAAGAGAACTATAACACAGACAAATATCCTTGTTTTTTTGAAGGCGATCAAGAAATCAGTGGCCTTGTTTCCCGGTTCCAAAATGATGAACATAGCATCCTTTGTTCGGTTTCATTGTGGGAAGGACTTGATATTCCAGGACCTTCATTATCGAACGTCATTATATGGTCATTACCGTTCCCTCCGAATGACCCTGTTTTTCAAGCAAAAAGAAATAGATCTCAGAACACATTTGAGCAGGTTGACCTTCCATATATGCTTTTAAGATTGAGACAAGGCATTGGTCGTTTAATTCGCTCGAGTGAGGATGCAGGAACTGTGAGTATTTTTGTAGAAGATAAAATGAGTAATCAAATCATTGATAACATTAAAAATGTTCTACCGACGAAGGTTGATACAAAATAAAGGGGGATTACGAAAAATGTCAGAACAACTTTTTCAACAAACTGAGCAAGCGTTTCTGGAGTTAGTTAAAAAGATGACAAGCTATAATGAGGCAATTGGGCTTATGTATTGGGATTTACGTACAGGGGCTCCGAAAAAGGGAGTGGAGCAACGCTCTGAAGTAATCGGAATGCTGTCATCAGAAGTTTTTACGATGTCTACATCTGCTGAAATGGAAACCTATTTAAAAGAACTAACAGCTCCCGAGACACACAAACATCTTAGTGAAATTACGAAGAAAGTCATAGAAGAATGTAAAAAGGATTTTGAACGAAACAAAAAGATACCAGCTGATGAATTCCGTGAATATGTCATCTTGCAATCAAAAGCGGAATCCGTTTGGGAGGATGCGAAAGAAAAATCTGATTTTGAAATGTTCCGTCCCTATTTAGAAAAACTCGTTGATTTCACGAAGAAATTTGTAGGCTATTGGGGCTATGAAGGAAATAAATACAATACATTACTTGATATGTATGAACCAGGAGTAACAGTGGAAGTAATCGATCAAGTATTTGCTCAATTGAGAGAGAAAATCGTCCCACTTGTTAAAGCAATTTCTGAATCACCAAATAAGCCGGAAACGTCATTTTTATTTAAAGAATTTCCAAAGGAAAAGCAACGAGCTTTTAGCTTAGAAATTCTTAAGAAGATGGGATATGACTTTGATGCAGGCCGACTTGATGAAACCGTTCATCCGTTCGCAACTGGATTAAATCCTGGGGATGTTCGTGTAACGACAAATTATGTGGAAAATGATTTCAGAACAGCTGTTTTTGGGACCATTCATGAGGGTGGACATGCACTGTATGAGCAAAATATTTCTCCAAATCTAGTTGGAACAAACCTTGCGGGGGGAACTTCGATGGGAATCCATGAATCCCAGTCCCTATTTTATGAAAATATGATCGGACGCAGTCTGCCACTTTGGAAAAATAACTTTGAGTTATTAAAAGAATATGCAAGTGGTCAGTTTGAACATGTATCTGTAGATGAATTTTACCGAGCAATTAATGAGTCAAAGCCATCATTCATTCGAATTGAGGCAGATGAATTAACATATCCATTGCATATCATGGTGCGTTATGAAATTGAAAAGGGTCTGTTTAATGATGAGATTGAAGTGAAGGACCTACCAGAAATCTGGAATGCAAAATATGAAGAGTATTTAGGAATCCGTCCGGAAAATGATGCAAAAGGGGTATTACAGGATGTCCACTGGGCAGGTGGTAGCTTTGGTTATTTCCCTTCCTATGCACTAGGATACATGTATGCGGCTCAATTTAAGAATCGGATGGTAAAGGATCTTCCTAACTTTGATGAATTACTTGAAGAGGGGAACTTACTTCCTATTAGAGAATGGTTAACTGAACATATTCATAAGTATGGAAAACTTAAGAAACCACTAGAAATCATCAAGGACGTAACAGGTGAGGGATTAAACGCAAATTATTTAATCCAATACTTAGAAGAGAAATATAGTGAAATTTATAAACTATAAAATTAGAGCTGCGCAACGAATGTTGCGCAGCTCTTTTAGTTCATCATAGTAAATGTTTAAACGGTTTTGCTCCTGGTGGTGCATTTTGAATCATATCCACAAAAGGAATTGTATAAGCGATTAAGATTAATACAACTAATACACCAACCCAAAGTTTCCAGTTTTCAAGAAGCATTGGTGTTTTTTCTGCTTCTTCTGCTACTTCGCCAACAGGGAATTCTGTTTCCCCTTTTGGTGCGAAGAATGCAAGATTGATGAAGATGACAAGGATTAAGATAATCCCGATAAATAGAATCGAACCACCAATTGCTTGTGCAATTTGATAAGGAATCCATTCTGCAGCTTGCTCAGAACCTCCATATGTTGAGAACGCAGAACGTCTTGGTCCTCCTAGTAATCCTTGCAAGTGCATAGCGGTTGACATGAAAGTCATACCAATTGTCCATACGATTGTCTGAATGATTGCAAGCTTGTTCATTGCTTTTGTCATCACACGACCAGTTAAATGCGGAATTAACCAGTAGGCGATACCAAAGAAGGTTAATACAACAGTTGTTGCAGCAGTTAAGTGAAAGTGTCCTGTTACCCAAATGGTATTATGAATTACTTGGTTCATCTGGTGACTAGCATTGATTATTCCTCCTGCACCTGCAGGGATAAAGAATAACATCCCAACGAATGGTGCAAAGAAACGAGCATCTCCCCAAGGAAGCTTTTTAAACCAACCAAATAATCCTGTAGCACCTTTTGATCTTCCATATAATTCGAATGAGGCAAACAATGAGAATGCTGTCATTAATGACGGAATAATAACCATGAATGTTAGAACAACCTGTAAGAATTTCCAATTCGGATCAATCCCAGGTTCAGTTAACTGATGGTGAAATCCAACTGGAATTGAGAATAATAAGAACAATATAAATGATAATCTTGCAAGTGCATCTGAGAAAATTTTTCCTCCGATTACCTTTGGAATCACAACGTACCATGCCATATATGCTGGTAATAACCAGAAGTATACAAGTGGGTGACCAAAATACCAGAACAAGGTTCTACTAATAAGGACATCGATTGTTTCAACCCAACCAAATGACCATGGAATAAATTGAATAAGTACGGATGCAGCGACCCCAAGAGTTGCAACTAACCATAAAATCATTGTCATAACTGCCATGAAACTCAATAATGGTGTAACCTCACCAGGATTTGCTTTTTTCCATTTTCCAAAATGGGTAAACATTGCAAATCCACCAATCCAGCTACCAACTACAACAAGCGCCAGTCCAATATAAAAGAAAGGATGTGCTTGTAGGGGAGCATAGAATGTATAAAGAACAGATGCTTCACCTAATAGAATAGTAGTTGCTGTTGAAGCTGTACCAATTGTCATAGTCCAAAAACCAATCCAAGCAGTTGAACGCAGCTTCGGTGATAAGGTACCTGCTGTTTTACTTAAGCTAGCAAACAAGAATCCG
Source organism: Bacillus sp. JJ1566 (assembly GCF_036962685.1). Taxonomy (NCBI): domain Bacteria; kingdom Bacillati; phylum Bacillota; class Bacilli; order Caryophanales; family Bacillaceae; genus Bacillus; species Bacillus sp. JJ1566. The sequence continues at coordinate 106,818 of NZ_JBALOP010000025.1, forward strand.
ATGATAAAAAATGTAGTAAGTACAAGTCCTAATAAAACTCCGTGAACTGTTAATAATTGATAATAGCCAATGCCAGCAGGTAATGTGAATTTTCCAGAACGGACAAGCGTCTGTAGTAATCCTGCAGTTCCTCCTAAAAGTAAAGCAGTGAAGGCTACATAAAAGTGTGCCATTGCTAATTTTGCATCTTTTTTGTCTACTTTAACGATTGAACTCGCCATTATTCAGTCACCTCAACTTTCGACATCATTAAGTGGTGTCCAGCTCCACAATATTCATTACATAACACTAAGAATTCACCAGTTTTTGAAAATGTCTGTGTATAGCTGCTGATATAACCTGGTTCAACCATCATATTGACGTTTGTACCAGCAATTGCAAAGCCGTGAACAACGTCTTTTGTGACAACATTAAATGTTACTTCTGCACCTTTAGGAATTTGGATGGTGTTAGGTGTGTAAGCAAATGCTTCAGCAACAAGGTTAAGCTCGTATTTATTACCTTCAATATGAACAAGTCCAGGATTATTAAATGGTGCTGTTTCAGTTACCTTTTCAGGATCAATTGTTTTAATACTACTTGCTGGCTGGTGGCCCATCGCAAAAGCGCCAATACCAACGACTATAAGGAATACGATAAGGATTCCGATTCCAAAAGTGAGCCATATTTTTTCAAATTTATGCAGATGCATGGCTTTTTCCCCTTTCAAATTTTCACATTCTTTTTCTGTCTGTTTTTTCATAAAATAATACAAGCCATTCCATTGAAAGACTTGCCTCGATTTCTTAGTAGAACAAAATGTTTACAATCTATCTAAGAACAAGAAATAGACACCAAGCCAAGATAAAATTAAGAAAAGTCCAAGTAAAAGTACAGATGTCAATGTTCCTTTTAAGGAAGTTCTTTCATCTTCAATTTTTGTTTTTTGGTTTGTCTTTGTAAGCTGTGTCTTTGCCATTCCTCACGACCCCCTTTAAGCGTTTATCAAAGGTTTTTACATTTTCATCATACAAAACAATTTGTTAAAATCTAGATGATTTTGAGCAATTCACAAATTGTTCATTCCTAATCTAATCACTATATTAATAGTGAAAACCTAGTAAAACAGTGATTTTTATCACATTTGGGTGGGGGAACATTTGAATAATTTGTGACAAAACTAATAACGGCTTTGCAAGCGGAAACATATATATATTAAAAAAGGATGTGTGTAGATGATCAGATATTATTGTTCAAGATGTCATACGCTTCTACTAAATAACAGAGAAAGATGTTTTAAATGCGGAAATGGCGTAATCACACAAATTGATATTAATGTTCAGAAGAATGATAAGAAGACCTCTTAATCACTATTTTCGGATAGTGGTTTTTTTGAAAATGCAGAAACAAACGGCTGATATACTGAGATAGTATCTTCCTTCGTAGCTAGGGTGTGAAATTTTACATTTTTAATCACAAAGATGGCACCTTCGCCATAGTCTAAGATAGGCGAATGTCTACAAGGAGGTATACAGTTTATATGGCAAAAGTGAAAAATTATTATGCAGGTACAAATTCTAGTGTTGGTTTTTACTCGTTGTATGATGAGGCATTGGAGGGCTTGGAAACTCTGTATATTTTAAAAGGAGGACCTGGAACAGGAAAATCCACCTTCATGAGAAAAATCGGGCTTGTATTTATGGATAAGGGCTATGATCTCGAATACTTACACTGTTCTTCAGATAATCACTCTATAGATGGAATCGTTATTCCCGAACGGAAATTAGGATTTGTAGACGGCACGGCACCACACGTGATAGAGCCTAGATACCCAGGAGTTGTCGAGAAAGTAATCGACCTTGGTCAGTATCGCAATGATGGATACTTAGAGCAATATAAGAATGAAATCATCGAACTAACAGATGATATCTCGAAGAACTTTGAAAATGCCTATAAAACCTTTGCAGAAGCAAAGAAGGTTCATTTAAAGCGTGAGGATATTTATGTCTCTTCGATGAGCTTTAAAAAGGCTGATGAGGTCCTTCAAACTTTAATTGATACGATTTTTAGCAAACCTTTTGAAGCAGAAGAACACCCAACAAAACGGAAGCGATTCTTTGGGGCTGCTACACCAAAGGGTGCGGTGAATTTTATCGATAATATTACCGAGGATTACGAAAAACGTTATATTATAAAAGGAAGACCGGGCAGCGGTAAATCAACATTAATGAAAAAGGTTGCAAAGCATGCTGAGCAGCATGGATTATCAGTCGAATACTTTCATTGTGCCTTTGATCCGAAAAGCATTGATATGATCATCATTCCAAAATTAGGCGTGTCAATCGTTGATGGAACGGCACCACATGTTGTCGACCCATTTCGTGAGCATGATGAAGTCGTCGATATGTTTGCACTATGTATGGACCCGAAAATTGAAAACACGTTCAAAAAGGAAATAGAAGAGTTAAATCTTGAATATAAAAATAAGATGACAATCGGTACGAACTTTTTAAGTGAAGCAAAACGACTTCACGACAAGCTTGAAGAATACTATAAAGCTGCAATGGATTTTGAAGAAATCGACAAAAAACGAGAGGAACTAGTGAAGACATTACTATAGAAGGAATGTCATTTGGAAACCAAAATTTTACTAGTGAATGTTTGAAAAGTTTGAGTTATACTATAAATGCACAACAACAAAACAACTCCTTTGAAACGTGAGCTTTCCCATTAGCGGGAAGGCTTTTTTTATACCCATTTTTCGCATTTGCATACATATTCTAAAATTGGAAAAAGTAACCTTAAGCTTTCCTTTAAAGAAAGGGTGACTTTCCATGCCTAAAGTGGTTTCGGTCGGTATTTGCAACCCACCAAATAAAATTGATCAAATGAAAACAACTGAATTTATAAAGGACCTCTTTTACGAGCATTTTCCAGATATCGATCGCCTCATCAAGGTATTTGCCAACAGTGAGATCGAGGAGCGATATTTCAGTGAATCTTTGGAATGGTATGGGAAAGAGCATAGTTTTGAGGAAAAAAACAATACATATATTGAAAGAGCTGTCACATTCGGTAAAGAAGCAATTCGCAATTGTTTAGAGAATCAAAAACTGCTAACAAAAAAGATGAATCCAAGTGAAATTGATGCGATTTTCTTTATTTCAAGTTCAGGAATCTCAACCCCGAGTATTGAAGCGAGAATCATGAATAAAATGGATTTTGGACCACACACGAAGCGCATTCCCATTTGGGGGCTTGGTTGTGCAGGAGGTGCGTCTGGCTTAGCGAGGGCATTTGATTATTGTAAAGCATATCCGAAAGCAATAGTGCTCGTTATAGCGGTAGAACTTTGTAGCTTAACCTTTCAAAAGAATGATTTCACGAAGAGCAACTTAATTGGGACTTCTTTATTTGCTGATGGAATAGCATGTGTTTGTATTTGTGGGGATGAGGTAGAGCATAATACCGTAACCAATGTTTTACCAACCTTTGTTTCATCCCAATCAACTTTGATGGCGGATTCTGAAGATGTAATGGGCTGGGATATTAAAAATACAGGTCTACACGTTATTTTTTCAAAGGATATTCCGAGCATCGTAAAGTCCTGGTTGAAGGGAAATGTAGATGAATTTTTACATACCAATCAGCTTGATATAAACGATACAAAGCATTTTATCGCTCATCCTGGTGGGAAAAAAGTGTTGGATGCATACGAGGCAGCACTTAAAATTCCTAGTTCGATGACCAACATTGCAAGGGAGGTATTACGAAGGCAGGGGAATATGTCTTCGGTTACAGTTCTTTATGTATTAAAGGAGTTTATGGAGAATCAGTTGGGAGAAGAAAGTGATTTTGGGTTAGTAACAGCCTTGGGGCCTGGATTTAGCTCTGAATTAATCCTTTTACAATGGAGGAAATAAGATGATATTTTGGACTTTTATTGCATTGGTAATCGCCCAAAGACTGATTGAACTACGGATTGCGAGACGAAATGAAAAATGGATTTTGTCACAAGGTGGATATGAGGTCGGCCACGCCCATTATAAATACATCGTGCTCATCCATGTATTGTTTTTTGTATCACTCATTGTTGAGGGGGGCTATCGGGGAAAAGAACTATCAGCTTTTTATCCGGTTTTATTTTTATTGTTTGCATTAACGCAGCTAGGGAGAGTGTGGGCCCTTCATTCTCTCGGCATGTTTTGGAATACGAAAATCATGATTTTGCCAAAGAGTCAGGTGCAGGCAAAGGGTCCATATAAATATTTCAAGCATCCGAATTATTTAATAGTTGCCCTAGAGTTCATTTTAATACCGATGATATTTCAGGCCTATATCACCGCAATAATCTTTTCATTGCTAAACTTTGTGGTGATGTCAATACGCATTCCTGCTGAAGAGCGGGCATTAAGTGTACATGAGGAATATCAGCAAGTGGGGATAGGAAGAAGCCGATTTACCAGGTAAATACCTGGTTTTTTTTATAGAAATTTAGTTTCTTAATATTCTGCTTTGTCAAAAGCAAAGGTGTAGAGTAAAATACATATATATATACACAATTATGCATTGCTCAATAAGGGGATTAGACATGATTCAAACACAACAAATTAAACATATTACAAAGGAAGAACTAGAAAAACGATTATCTTCCTTATATGACATCTTCGAAAAAAACAATGACGAAGAAAGCAGTTCAAAAATCATTCAGCTGCTAAAAAAACTAAAAAATTTAGAATATATGATTGGCTTTTCAGGTCATTTTTCTGCCGGGAAATCGAGCATGATCAACGAACTCATAGGGGAGAGTCTGTTACCATCAAGCCCGATTCCAACAAGTGCAAACTTAGTAAAAGTTAAAACAGGTCGTGAATACGCACGGGTCTATTATCATGATGGCAAAATCATTGAGTATCCCGCACCATATGATTATGATGTGATCAAATCATATGCCAAAGACGGGGAAGCAATCGAATCAATTGAAATCAGTCATGACAATATGACATTGCCAGAGCAAGTTATCGTGATGGATACGCCTGGGATTGACTCAACCGATGATGCCCACCGCGTATCAACGGAATCGGCGTTGCATTTAGCTGATTTACTCTTTTATGTGATGGACTATAATCATGTTCTATCCGAGTTGAATTTTCAATTTACAAAGGAATTGACTGATCGAAATAAGACGGTTTACTTAATTGTAAATCAAGTCGATAAACATAAAGAATCTGAATTGAGCTTTTCATCCTTTAAACAAGGTGTGGAGGAAGCATTCCAAAACTGGAATGTTGCTTACTCAGACATTTTTTACACAACGCTAAAGGACCCGGATAATGAGCTTAATCAGTTCAAGCAAGTTCAAGAGCTACTTCATGAAAAAATTACAAACAAGGATCAGCTTCTAATTGAAGGCGTTTTTCATTCTGCGACACAAATTATTCTGGAGCATATTGCGGTTTTAGATGATAAAAATGCACCGGAACTTGAAGCTATAAAAGAAAAGCTTCGTTCATTATCGGTAGCCGAGCGGGAAACAATTCCATCTCGAATTGAAGAATTGAACCATCGATTGGCGGACTTTAAAAAAGAACGAGAAAAAGTCGAAACAGAGTTTATGGAAGAAATCGATACGATTTTATCAAATGCAATTCTTATGCCGTTTCAAACTCGTGATCTTGCCAAACTTTTTGTTGAATCTGTTCAACCAGATTTTAAAGTCGGGTTATTATTTTCTAAAAATAAAACGGAAAAAGAACGAGAGGAACGTTTACAAGCTTTCTTCAATGATGTAAACGAGAAAATGTCCACTCAATTAGAATGGCATTTGAAGGACTTTGTTGGGAAGTTTGTTGAAAGCTTACGACTTTCAACACAACTAACTGGAAATGAACTAGCAACTGAACTGTCACCCGAGGAGTTGAAAAACTTAGTCAAGCCCGGTGCCCGAGTAACAGGGGAGTATATCTTAACCTTTACAGATGATGTTGGAAATTATGTTAAGAGAAAATACAAACAAAAAGCGGTTGCCTTATTACATGACATTCTTGAGGATAGGAAGTCTAGTACCGCCAAAGATGAAACTGAATTAAAAGAGGAGTTACAACAATATGAGGTTTATTCTGATGCGTTTCAAACATTAAAGAAATTTGAAGCAAAACGTGCTGAAATCCGAACGATGCTTGACGATATCATGAAGGGTAATTCAACAATTGAGCGTGTCGAAACAGTTGAAAATCTACTTTCACGATTTATCGAACGTGTAGAGATTTCTTCAACCGAAGAAATCCTGCAAGAGTTAAAGAATCAAAAAGAAGAAATCTCAAAACCTGAAAAAAAGTTAGCACAAAAGCAAAATGGAAGAAAAGGTTCATCTGACCGAGCGATTCTTCATTTAGAAAAAGCCCATGAACTGATAAAGCCAATCACCGGTCTTTCGATGCTTGCAAAGGATATTCAGGATAAGGCATATCGTTTAAAGCATAAACATTTTACCGTTGCATTATTTGGTGCGTTTAGTGCTGGAAAGTCATCATTTGCAAATGCATTAATGGGGAAACATGCACTTCCTGTTTCACCAAACCCAACGACCGCAACAATTAACAAAATTACCTTCCCAACAGATGAGCATAAACATGGGACTGTACTTGTTAAAATTAAGTCAACAAAACAATTATTAGATGATATTAACCATTCCTTACACATTTTTGGTGAACAAGCGGGAAATCTTGAAGCAAGTTTAGAGATGATAAACTCTAAAATCAGCAATATCGAAAAAATTGAAGCGAAAGAAAAACCACATTTTTCATTCTTAAAAGCGGTGGTAGCTGGTTTTGAAAACATATCTGCTCATTTAGACAAGATTTTAACAACAGATATGGATGGCTTTAATGATTATGTCGCGAAGGAAGAGAAAGCATGCTTTGTGGAATGGATTGAGCTCTATTATGATTGTCCATTAACACAGCAAGGTATTACTTTGGTAGATACGCCGGGGGCTGATTCAATCAATGCTCGCCACACAGGGGTTGCTTTTGAATATATCAAAAATGCCGATGCTATTCTGTTTGTGACTTATTATAATCATGCTTTTTCAAAAGCGGACCGTGAGTTTTTAATTCAGCTTGGCCGTGTCAAGGACACGTTCAGTATGGATAAAATGTTCTTCGTTATTAATGCGGCGGACTTGGCGAATACGACGGATGAGTTGGAAGATGTAAAAGAGTATGTAGAGTCGCAGCTTGTGAGCTATGGAATTCGTTTTCCACGACTATATACGGTATCGAGTCGCGCAGCATTACTTGAGAAACTTAATAAAGTATCTAAAAAGGATCTCGGTATCCTTCAGTCATCGGGTATTAAACAATTTGAAACTGATTTTAATTCTTTTGTCATTGATGAATTGACAGAGGTTGCGGTAAATGAAGGATATGTTGATATTAAGCGTGCGGCGGCAATAATCGATTCCTATATTCAATCAGCTAAAGAAGATAAGGATATAAAACGTTCTAAGCTTGAAGAAGCAAAAGATCATCATGTTAAAATGAAATCGGTTATCTCAAGTGCAGATGACAAGGCTGCATTTGGAATCGTTGAGCAGGAAATTAAGGAACTTACCTTTTATATTAAACAAAGGGTGTTCCTAAGGGTCTCAGATATGTTTAAGGAGGCCTTTAACCCGTCGTCACTTAGAGATGATGGGCGTGACCTGAAAGTAGCACTACAGTCTTGTTTAGCAGAATTTTTGGAATCAGTCGGTTTTGATTTAGCACAAGAAATGCGTGCCACTTCATTGAGGATTGAAGCCTTTATTTCAAAGCGATTCCATGGCCAGTTAGGTACTTTTAATGAACAAATCAAATCAATCAATCCAAATATGAGTATTTCAGAGTCATTTGAAATAGATTTTGAATCGATTGAATTCAAGAACGGTCTTATAAATGAAGAAGCTACACGTTATAAAAAGGCACTTGCGATGTTCAAGAATCCAAAATCATTTTTTGAGAAAAATGAGAAAAAGCACATGCAGGATGAGCTTGAAGTATTGTTGGATGAACCAGTAAGCTCATATTTAGAGGAAAACAAAGATAACCTGGTAGATTTTTATAAGCAAGAATTTAATAAAGGTCTACAAGCACTACAAGCAAATGCATTACAGGAAATTCACGAGTATTTTGATGGGGTTACGAAGATCTTATCTGAAGATATTGATATTGAAAGCTTAGAGCAGGTACACGATACGTTAATCGGTTATTACGTCGAACATTTAGGGTGATTGATTTTTGACCGAAATAAAGTCAAAGTACCATGCATGTGCAACCTGTGTGAACTTCGTTGCTGAACGAAAAAATGATATAATGACATACAGATGTGTACGCTTGGGCTATGATACAAAGCCTGAGTATCAATTTAATTGCTGGGAACCAAAACCCCATATTATAAAGCTAATGAAAAAGGAAACATCGGAGGAGAAACAATGACAAACGTCCATGAAGCTATCACCAAACATTCAAATGCACAGCACGAGGTCGTAAAAACTTTCGTAGGACTTGAACAAAAAAGAGAACAGTTAATTGCCGAGGCTGTTGCTTTAGCGAAACAAAAGAAGGAATTCACTGTTGATAATATCAATAAAGTAACAATCGAAATGAATAAGCTTGCCCAAAAAGGAATCGTCCCTTTACGTAAGTTAGTAACAGTTGATATGGTGAAGGAATACGCATTGCGTAAATAATTTTAACTTATACGATTGGATATACTAAGTGCAATCTCTTATAAAGGAGACATGCATGTTGAAAAAGGATCAATCACAAACATCGAAGAAAAAGGCGAAAGAAGGACATGTAACGACACCACGTAAATTTCCTTCCTATGCTGAAGTCGAAGCAGAAAAAATGAAGAGCAATTAAATGGGGTCCTCTTATATAGAGGGCTCTTTTCTTTGCTTGGAAGGAAGATACAAACAAAAGCATGGTGAATATATGGTATAATGCATTTATCTTTATTCGGCAGAAGTTCTGCCGAACAAAGATAAAGCCTCCGGCGGATGCCACGATTTTTCAATGGAAACTTTTCGAGCATAGGATCAAGACTAAAAACGCCACGTCCTGATGTCTTCGTCTTTGTGACCCATCTCGTGTGGGTCTAAAAAAATCGGGCGCAAATACGCCAAGGCGCATTTGATTGAGGAATTTGTGTTAGGGGAGGATATGCTGGTGAAAAATCAAGTTATGTTAATAGATGGTATGGCATTATTGTTTCGCTCTTTTTATGCAACGGCAATGAGTGGTTATTTTATGGTAAATAGTAAAGGGATTCCAACAAATGGGATTCACGGCTTCGTAAAGCATATGATGACTGCGGTCAATAAGTACAAGCCTTCACATGTGATTTGCTGCTGGGATATGGGAAGTTCCACATTCCGTACAGAAATGTACAGTGAGTATAAAGGTAATCGTGGTGCACCGCCAGAAGAGTTGATTCCACAATTTGATCTAGTTAAGGATGTAGTCGAATCGTTTGATATCCCGAATGTTGGATTATCTGGTTATGAGGCAGATGATTGTATCGGTACGCTTGCTACACAATATAGCCAAGATGCAGAAGTGTTAATTTTAACTGGTGACCAAGATATTTTACAATTATTAGATGATAATATAACGGTTTTAATTATGAAAAAAGGAATCGGAAATTACGCGGAGTACACGAGTGCAAGCTTTTTGAAGGAAAAAGGGATTAGCCCACAGCAAATGGTCGACCTTAAAGCATTAATGGGTGATTCAAGTGATAATTATCCTGGTGTTCGAGGTATTGGTGAGAAAACTGCTCTAAAATTACTTCAGCAGTTTGAGTCAATCGAAGGTATTCTTGAAAATGTAGAGAATTTAACAAAAGGTCAAAAGACAAAAATCAAAGAAGATTTGGATATGCTGCATTTATCCCGAAAATTGGCGAGAATTCATTGTGAGGTACCAATTAGCTGTTCACTTGAGGATGCATTAATCCAAATTAATCGAGAAAAAGTACAAGAAAAGTTTACGGAGCTTGAATTTAAGGGATTAGATCAATTTATTGGTTAACTGAGTACTCTTAGGAGTGCTTTTTTTGTAGGATTGGACAAAGTGGATGGGTTTTAATTTGACCTATGGTCATTATTTCATTTCTATGGTCATTAGCAACAGTCCTATGGCCGTTATTTCATTTCTATGGTCGTTAGCAGCAGTCCAATGGCCGTTAGCGATATTATGATGTAAACTCAGACATATAAGGATGCCCACAGCCTGTGGGCATCCCACCAAATCCTTACTTCGTATTCTTCTTCTTTGCTCTATTCTCAAGCTCGCTTTTTGGTTCCATCGAGAATTCTGTATCTTCATTATAACCTTGTGGATTCACACCTTTTGGAGCTTTCCCGCGGTTGTTTGCTTTATTCGCCATGCCATGTCACCTCCATTCCATATTATTTCCAACCTATTTGGGATTATGTCTTGAATAGAAAAGGAGGGGAACTAGGAAACTATCCATGAGGTGAGAATCGTGAACAAAGGAATCTATACCGCTTTACTTACAATTGGACTTGCACAATTTTTAAAAATTCCAATTAAGAAAGTGAAAACGGGTAGGTGGGATTGGGGCACCTTTTTTGAAACAGGTGGAATGCCAAGCTCTCACTCCGCAGGCGTATCTTCATTAGCTACTTTTATTGCGTTAAAAAGAGGGGTTCCAACCATTGATTTTGCACTATCCACTATCTTTGGTTTAATCGTGATGTATGATGCACAAGGAATCCGCCGCCAATCCGGTGAACTAACAATAAAAGTAAACGAACTCGATGAAGAATTGGAACGACTAGCAGGACAAAAGGACCATCATTACCATGATAATAAAGAAGAAAAGCTAAAAGAAAGACTTGGTCATCAGCCAGAAGAAGTACTTGGTGGTGCTCTATTTGGAATGATAACAGGAACATTAGCCCATTTTCTAACGAAAAAGTCATAGAATTTCGACAAAAAATACGGTACTATTAGAATAGATTCTGTATTTTTTGTTGAGGATGAGGACTATTGTTTAAATTAGAAGTTCAGGTAGAGGAGTATCTGCAGTTTTTAGCCCAAAAAGGCTTTAATCTTGGAGAAGATGCAATTGGCTTCATTACATTTGGGCAGCATTATACGGGAGCAACGGACGAAATTGTCAATGTCGCGATTGAAATTACATTAAAAGCACAGAAAGAATTTGACGGCAGCTTTTTCATCTCTTTATTGGAGATGCTTAAGGAAAATCAAATTAAAAATCGTAAACAAGCATATCAATTTGTGGAAGAACGAAATATCATGTCGTAAAACCCTTGGACCTATTAGTTCAAGGGTTTCCTTCACATTTTGTTTTTTCGAATGCCATGTCTTGCTAATTCATCCGCAACTTTATTTTGAGCGCTTGGGATCCATTTTAGAAAAAAGAGATCTAATTCTTTTGACAACAGCAAGGCTTTTTCAAGCAAGGGTACGAATTTTTTATTTTTAACAAATTCCTTCTCAATAGCCCGGTCAACAAGCTGTGAATCTGTTCGAAATGATACGACTTTGTAGTCATTTTTAATACAAATTTCTAGCCCTTTAAGTAGAGCGTGATATTCAGCTTCATGGTTCGTCATGATTCCTAGTGGAATCGAATGTTTTTCGACAATCCCATTTCCTTTAATAAAAATGCCAGCACCAGAAGGACCAGGATCTCCAGCACTTGCACCATCTACATACACTTCAATCATCAAATTCCCCCAAGATAATGAATATACTGCATTTTATCACTAAAATAGGCTAAAAGTGAAGACTGTCTAAAAAAGATGTTTCTTCTAGTAAAAGTGAAAGTACTTATCCAAAGGAAAAAGTGTATAATGAGTAAAAAAATAGGAAAAATGAAGATACGTTCCATTAGAGAGGATGAGCGTGATGAAACTTAAGCTAGAATGGACTTATAAAACGCCAAAAAATCAAGTTATCACCCTGATGTCTGATGAAGTTTCTGCTGAAGAAGCCTTACGATTAGCGGATGACTTTGAGCGAACAGGACGTACGAAGGAACTTGTTTTTTATGATGAACGGCAAACTAAATGGACGAAAAAAGAAATCATCAAGCTAGTTAAAGAAATTGAAACAGAACCTCAGGATATTATCGCGTATTTTGATGGAGGGTATGATATACAAACAAGTAAGGCTGGTTTAGGCGCAGCTATTTATTATACACAAAATAAAAAAATGTATCGGGTCAGAGTGAATGAAGTCTTTGAAGAAATGGAATCAAATAATGAAGCAGAGTATGCTGCATTTTGGTTGATGCTAAATACATTGGAAGAATTAGGTGTACACCATTCAACCGTGACTTTTAAAGGGGATTCCCATGTTGTGTTAAAACAACTATCTGGAGAATGGCCATGTTTTGAGGAAAACCTTAATAGATGGTTGGATCGAATCGAGGAGAAAATTCAAAAACTAGGGATTCATCCCATTTACGATCCAATTGGACGTAAGCAAAATGCGGAAGCAGATCGTCTAGCTACACAAGCGTTGGAAGGGACGCTTGTTTCGAGTAAATTTGAAATAAAAGGTTAAGTAATTAAGCCTATCTGTCATACTCATTAAATAGGTGAGATGGAAGCGTGTTTGAATAGAGAGTAGTAAAACCGATTTATATAGGAGTTGATTTTTTTATGAAGCGTAAGGAACTTATTTTGGAAGTTGGTGAAATGCTTGACACTTATTGCCAAGATTGTTTCGTAAAAGAACATTTTCGAAAGGAAAATGGAAAGCGTTATGCCCAAAACTTTTGTATTAAAAATTGTACAGTCGGTCAAAAGCTAAAGGAATATGGGGAGAAATTATCATAATAAAGAAGGGCTCTTCCAGATAAAGGGCCCCAAAAAAGGCTGATAAAAATCAGCCTTGGTTTCACATTTTTAAATTAAAATGTAAGAATTATAGCTTTACAACGTTAGCAGCTTGAGGTCCGCGATTTCCTTCTACTACTTCGAAAGAAACTTCTTGACCTTCTTCTAAAGATTTGTAGCCTTCACCAGTGATAGCTGTGAAGTGTACGAATACATCGTCTCCACCTTCAACTTCGATGAATCCAAAACCTTTTTCGTTGTTAAACCATTTCACTTTACCGTTTTGCATTATGCTTTTCCTCCTAAACCTTCGGCACAACTGTGCAACGTAAAAATTTTTATCAAAAAGCTATTCATCTATGTATCTTACGAATAAAAAAATACTAAACTTCTAGCTAAATGATGACTATAATATACAACCTAAATCGTGTAAAGTCAAGGGAATAGAGGGTTTTTTACGTATTATTGGAAAAAAATTGTTGCAATTAAGACTGAGGATTAAATAATTGCACAATATTTTCGTATATTCAAATAATTATTGTGATAATTCCATTTTTTGATATAATTATAGAAAAAGAAACAAGGCTTTGGTGGGGAGTCGTACAAAATGAAAAACGATCAAACAAAAATCACTGTTATTCAGCCGGATGAACTTGACAGAATTATTGATGATTTTGACAGCACTTACGAGGTGAGCGCATCAAGTAAACTACCCGTAACAATCATTACAGGTAAACTTGAGGAAGCGATTGACCAGGTTCAGGATATTTTTTATTTTGTTAAACGACATACGAAGCTACCGCTTGCCGAGATTAAGCAAACGGTAATCCCAATTATTCAAACTGCATCTGAAATCCCGCAATTTTTCCATTTGTTTTATCAGCTTCAATCCGCTGATGATTATACATACCGACATAATATCGGGGTTGGCGTAATTGCGACGTTAATTGGCAAATGGCTAACCCTGTCTGATAAGGATTTAACTGCACTCACGATTGCAGCGACCTTGCATGACATTGGTAAAACAAAAATCCCTACTGAAATCCTAAATAAACCAGGTAAGTTAACAAAAGCTGAATATGAAGTTGTAAAAAAGCATACGATTTATGGCTATGAAATTTTAAAAAACACGGAAGGAATTAGTCATGAAATAAGTCTTGTAGCCCTCCAGCACCATGAAAGGGAGGATGGGAAAGGATATCCCTTTGGTTTAAAGGGATCAAGAATCAGTTATTTTTCTAAAATTGTAGCTGTGGCAGATGTTTTTCATGCCATGTCATCAAATCGAGTCTATCATGATGCAACACCTTTCTATCAGGTTATTAAACAAATGAATGATGATATGTTTGGAAAACTGGATCCAACCATTTTAGTACCCTTTTTACAGCAAATTATGAATGCGTTAATTGGTCATCCTGTATTGCTAACAGATGGTCAAATAGGAAGAATTAAGTATATCAATCCATTTGATTTATTAAATCCATTAGTTGAGGTATCGAATACGATTATCGATTTATCTGTTCAAAAATCAATTCAAATCGAACGCGTTTTATCCGATTAAAATTTGATGGAGGCTTATAAAATGTTCAGATATAATTATCATGGAAAAGAAATCATTATCCGATTTATCTCACATCCCCAAAATTTGAATGTCAGTAAGGATTACTTGTATAATAAAATCATTTCCATTTGTGACAAAATCATGGATGCTGATCATGGTACCTCGTTTATTGTGGAGGATGATGAAGGTCGCTTTGCAGTAGGAACTGTACAGCACGGGGATTTAACGGTCATATCCATCCATCATATTGTCGAACAAAAGCAAATGTATCTAAATATAAGAGAAGCTAAAAGACCATCCTAAATGGTTTTTTGGCCACTCTACAAACTTCATCCTATCTCCAAATTCACCCACAAAAATCTCTATTCCATTAAACGAGTAAATTTTGATACAATAAATGAATTAGTGATATTGAAAAGAGGATTAATATGAAAGTGATAATCGCGGAAAAACCAGACCAAGCGATGAAGCTTGCAGCTCCTTTTAGGAGTAAGAAATCTCAAGGGTTTATTGAGGTTGCGCCAAATCCATTATTTCCGAATGGCGCCTATTTTACATGGGCAGTTGGCCATATTTGTGAGTTATTACCCCCAGAAGAATACAATCCATCTTGGAAAAAATGGAAAATTGAAACCCTTCCTATCATTCCGGAACAATTCCTATATCGGGTCATGAAATCGAAATCAAAGCAGTTTACGATCATAAAGAATCTCCTTAGAAAACCAGAAGTAACCGAAATCATTCATGCGGGTGATGCGGGGCGTGAAGGGGAATTGATTATTCGAAACATTATCAAGATGGCAAAGGTATCAAAGTCTTTAAAACGATTATGGATTTCTTCTTTAACGGAAAAGGCGGTAACTGAAGGTTTTCAGAATCTTTTATTAGAGCAAGATACGAGAAATCTCTATTACGAAGCGAAAGCACGTGCATGTGCCGATTGGGTTGTTGGAATGAACGCCTCTAGAGTATACACTTTATTGTTAAAGCAAAAAGGAATTTCCGACGTGTTTTCTGCAGGAAGAGTGCAAACTCCGACTTTGGCGCTGATTGTAAAACGTGAAAAAGAAATTGCGAATTTTAAATCAGAACCGTTTTGGGAGGTTTTTGCTAACTTTCAAATTAACGGTAAAAATTATGAAGGAAAATGGATGAAGGATAACGAGTCACGAGTTTCATCAAAGGAAATGGCGGAAAAAATCGCGGCATTTTGTCAAGAAAAGCCTGCTGATATTGCTGAAGTGGAGACCGAAAAGAAAGAATATCAACCACCTTTATTATTTAATTTGTCAAGTCTTCAGGCAACGGCAAACAAGGCCTTTAAATTTTCGCCAAAAAAGACATTGGATGTTGCACAGAGCCTTTATACAAAAGGTATTATTTCTTATCCACGTTCTGATTCGAGCTATATCACAAAAGAAGAGGCCGGGACTATCCCTGATATTTTTTCAAAGCTTCAAAAACTGGAAGACTATCAAACTTATTTTCCGACTCCAATAACTACCATTTATAATAATTCTCGTTATGTGAATGAAAAAAAGGTAACCGACCACTATGCCATCATTCCAACCGAGCAGGTCCCCAATCCCGCAAAGCTATCGGGGGATGAAAAGAAAATCTATGACTTGATTGTAAAACGATTAATTGCAGCACATTATAAGCCCGCAATTTTTAACTATACAACTGTTAAAACTTTGGTCGACAAGCGTGCTGAATTTATCACGAAAGGGAAGGTCATGCTCCAAGAAGGATGGAGAAAGGTTCTCTTTCAAGAAGATTCAAAGGACAATGATGTCATCCTACCTCCGCTTGAAAAAGGTGAATCTGGTATTGTTGAAAAAAGCTACGTAAAGGAAGGGAAAACGCAGCCACCAAAGCGTTATACGGAAGGGCAGCTCATTACGTTAATGAAAACGGCTGGTAAGCATATTGAGAACGATGAACTAGAGAAGATTCTAGCTAAAACGGAAGGACTTGGTACGGAAGCAACACGTGCAGGCATCATCACAATGCTAAAGGACCGGAACTATATTAAGGTTGAGAAAAACCAAGTTTTTGCAACGGAAAAAGGAACTCTTTTAATTGATGTAATTGGTGATAAAATCCTTGCGTCTCCCGAAATGACGGCGAAATGGGAACAGCGTTTGCATGAAATTGGACAAGGTCAAGCTTCACCAGCATCCTTTATGATGCAGACAAAAAAGCTTTCCCAAAAAATCATCGATGATGCAAAAGAGCAAAGTGTAACCTGGGATCTCTCAAACGTGAATGTAGAGAATGTGAGCTCTCAAAAAAGCAAATACAATAAAAAAGAAATCGGTACAGTGGTGGGAATTTGTAAGAAATGTGGAGGCAACGTGATCAATAAAGGTACGTTTTATGGCTGTTCGAACTATAAGTCAAACGGCTGTAAGTTCACGATTTCAGGTAGGATTTTAGGAAAAACCATTTCAAAAACAAATGCTCAGAAACTGCTCTCAGGAAATAAGACAAACCTCATTAAAGGCTTTAAGAAGGACAGTAAAACCTTTGATGCTTACCTGAAATGGAATGATCAAACGGAGAAAATAGAATTTGAGTTTCAAGCAAAGGTACCAAGCGGGAACTAACTGTAAGGAAGAAAAGATACGCATTCTTTTCTTCCCTTTTTTAAATTTTCGAAATAATGCATTGAATCCAATGTTCCTACGCTATATAATGAAAAATAAATACTGATACGTACGCGTACAAGATTGGGTGGATTCATAGTGCTATTTATTACAGAAATGCCAATTGAGGCAAGGGAAAAACTATTATATGCGGGGCTAAGGCTTTTTACTGAAGCGGGATACCAAAAGACATCTGTGCTTGAAATTGTGGAAATGGCAAGGGTTTCAAAAACAACCTATTATCAGCATTTTAACAGTAAAGAGGAACTGATGGTAGCCTTGTTTGAACAACTAGGCGATGAAATGGCCGAGGAGGTAAGACACGCGATTATACAGGAAGAAAGAATGTCATACAAGGCATTTGCAGGGATTAATCGTTATATTCAAGTCTGCTTTGAAAATAAACATGTTGCCCAAATTTTATTAGTCGAATCAGTTGGGGTGTCTCGTAATGTTGAATTAGTGAGGAAACGATCACACCAGGTATTCGCAAACATCATCCTGCAAACTGTTGAAACAGAGCTTCCAATCACTGTTACACAAAAAGAGATGAAAATTGTAGCTCAGGCGATGGTCGGTGCAATCAATGAAGTCATCATGCAGTTCTTTTTTGATTCGAAGGAAAAGAATCTCCATTTTGAAGAAATTTCTCGTTTACTTAATCGCATTGTGATTTCTGCATTCGTAAACCTTGGGGTGCAGGAATAAGTTTTTTGCATAGTGGATACGAGTCCGTACTCGGTTATCATCAAATATTTAACTAATATTATATTTTTATAGAGGAGGTAGTGACATGACTAATGGAATAGAAAATTATACCTTGGAAGAAATGATGCAAAAAATTGAAGAAATTATTAATCAAAACCCCGGACCGATCGAAGGGTTGAATGTCATTTATCAATTCAATATTACGGGGGATGATGAAGGCGCATTTCAGCTTCAATTAGCAGAAGGTAAAGCGAAAGTTTGCAATAACAAGGAAGGTGCCAATTGTGAATTGGTTTTATCGCTAGAAAACTTTAGAAAATTTTTACTAGGAAAGCTGAATGGAACTCAAGCATTCATGACAGGAAAATTAAAAATAAAAGGTGATATTGGCAAAGCAATAAAACTTGAGGGACTTTTACGCGAATATAGTCTAAAAGAGTATTTATAACAATCTAATTTTTATTTTTGAAAGGAGTGAAAGGATGAAGCATTTTTTAATGACTGGTTTTCCAGGTTTTTTAGCCACCAGATTATTACATTCATTGATACAAAAATACGAAGATGCTCAATTTGTATTATTGGTTCATCCAAGTCAAGTTGAATTAGCAAATGACAGAATCGAAGGTTTAGTCAATGTTGAATTGAAAATAGGGGATATCACAGATGAATCGCTAGGTTTTTCAAAGAATGATAGAGAATTGCTTCGGGAAAAATTAACCCATGTCTTTCATCTAGCCGCTATATATGATTTGGCTGTACCACAATCGATTGCTGAAAAAGTCAATGTCGAGGGTACGAGAAATATTAATCTGTTTGTTCAAACGCTTCAGCATTTGGAAAGGTATGTGTATTTCAGTACGGCGTATGTATCTGGAAATCGTACAGGTGTGATTAAGGAATCAGAGCTCCAGATGGGTCAGCAATTTAAAAATCATTATGAAGAAACAAAATATAAGGCAGAATTACTTGTTCAGGAGCTAGATGTTCCGTACACCATTATCCGACCGGGCATTACCGTTGGAAACTCTGAATCTGGTGAGACGTCAAAATTTGATGGGCCATATTTTATCATGAGGATTTTAGACCGGATACGGTTTATGCCAATTCCTTACTTAGGAAAGGGTAACGTTTTATTTAATGTTGTCCCGTACGATTATTTGATTCAAGCTACTGTTTATTTATCGGGGGCTGAAGCAGCGAAGAGAAAAACCTTTCATCTAACTGATCCAAACCCGCATCAAGCACGGGATTTATATCGTATGATTTGTGAGGAATTACTTGGCAAAAAGCCAACTTGGACGATTTCTCCTAGATTGGTTGAGCTTGGGCTGTCTCTTTCTTTTGTGAGGAAATTCTTTGGGGTAGAGAAAGAAGCTGTTGAATATTTTAGATTGCCAGCCCAATATGATGCAAGTGCTGCGAGAAGAGTGCTGGAAGAGGGTGGGGTTGCTTGCCCAGATTTTAAGGACTATGTAGGTAATATTGTTTCGTACTACAAACAACATCGTCATGATTCAGATAAAAAAATACATATTACGTAATCACAATGAGGCTGGTGTCTCATTGTTTACCTTTGCTATAATCTTTGGTAGATATTGGAGAGGGTGAAAGGGATGGCTGATTTCAAGTGGCATGAAGAAGCGGAAAAACAATGGGATGGTCGGGCGGACTTTTGGAGCAAACAAAGCCAAGCGATGTGGAATTCAGGGAGTCGCTCCACAATTATTCCATTTTTTTCTAAGTTTCTAAAAGAAGACGCTATTATTTTAGATGCAGGCTGTGGTGACGGCTATGGATCATTTTTACTTGCAGAGCGTGGCTATCGGGTAGTGGGTGCTGATATTTCGGCTGAAATGATTCAAAAGGCAAATAAACAGAGTAAATCTGAAAACTTAACATTCACACAAGCTGATTTAACTGCTCTTCCCTTTGAGGATGCATCTTTTTCAGGCATCATGGCAATCAACTCGATTGAGTGGACAGAGGTGCCCTTGAAGGCAATTAATGAAATTAAGAGAGTGACAAAACCAGGTGGTATTTTCTGTGCAGGATTATTGGGACCTACAGCCGGGCCTCGGCAAAATTCGTATCCACGCTTATACGGTAAAAAAGTCATTCAAAACACGATGATGCCATGGGAATTTGAGCAATTGGTTTCAGAAAGTGGCTGGACGGTTGTCGATGGTCAACCGGTATACAAGGATGCTGTAAATAAAGAGATGACAAAGGGGCTACCAAGAGAACTAAAACAGGCACTATCATTTATGTGGGTGTTTATTTTAAAGAAGGAATAACAATAAAAAAAGGGTATCTCGGTCGAGAGATACCTTTACGTTATTCCCAGTCATACGGTGTTTCTTGATATACATAATAATTTAGCCAATTCGCGAACAGGAGGTAGGAATGCGATCTCCAGCTGTGTACTGGTGGATTGGCTGGGTCATTATTCGGAAAATAATTAACAGGTATAATCTTTTTTCCTTTTGCAAGGTCGCGTTCATATTCCTCTTTCAACGTATTGACGTCATATTCAGGGTGTCCTGTTAAAAAAATATGTTTTCCATCATTTGAGGCAACTAAACACACACCAGCATCTTCAGAAACGGACAGCAACGTTAACCCTTCAACATTTTCAATTTCCTCAAGTGTTACCTCTGTAAATCGGGAATGTGGAACAAAATAAAAATCATCAAAACCGCGAACAAGCTTAACATCCTTATTTACTACACGGTGGTGAAACACACCGGTACATTTTCCAGGTAGAGGATATTTCTTGACTCCATAATGATAGAAGAGTCCTGCTTGTGCGCCCCAGCATATATGTAAGGTCGAGGTCACGTTTGTTTTTGTCCACTCCATGATTTCTTTGAGCTCTTCCCAATAATTTACATCTTCAAACGAGAGGTGCTCAATGGGTGCACCTGTAATAATCATTCCATCAAATTTTCTGTTCTTAATGTCAGAAAATGAAGTGTAAAATTTATTAAGATGATTCTTTCCTGTGTTTTTTGCTACATGGGTTTCCGGGAATAAAAGCGTAATATTCAGCTGCAATGGGGAATTTCCAAGAAGTCTAAGGAGCTGAGTTTCTGTTCGTTCTTTTTCAGGCATAATGTTTAAGATTATTATATTAAGTGGACGAATGTCCTGGCTATATGCACGATCCTCATCCATCACAAATATATTCTCTGATTCTAACACTTCTTTCGCTGGTAGGTCATGAGGTATATTAATTGGCAATCCTATCATCCCCCTAATTCTTGTATAATGTCTAGCTCTAGCGACTAGTCCCTCGAGGTCATAAGCCAAACATCGACGTTTGCCACAGGACATGGTAGTAGTTAGTCGATGTTAATCGACCAAGTCGCTTGCGCTTTTCTATTATAATTGAAATTTTACAACAATTCACATATGAATATCAATTAAAAAATCTTTACTCTTTTTAAGTGATAAAGGAAATGACAAAAAAATAATGGTTTTACTTTTAACCGGTGTATCGGATAGGGTAAGATATAGGTGGTAAGGAATGATTATACTAAAAGATTCTTGGGGGAATTGTGCATGGAATTATCAACGAAATATAAGTCTGATATTGAAATTGCTCAAGAGGCTGAATTAAAGCCAATCAAGGAGATTGTGCAGCAGCTTGATTTACTAGATGAAGAAGTCGAACCCTATGGTCATTACAAAGCAAAAATTTCCTTGGATGTAATGAAGCGCCTTGAAAAGAAAAAGGATGGCAAAGTCATTCTTGTAACTTCCATTAATCCAACACCAGCTGGTGAAGGAAAGTCGACAGTTACGGTGGGGCTTGGACAAGGACTTGCAAAGCTTGGGAAAAATGCGATGATCGCGATGAGAGAACCATCTCTTGGGCCAACAATGGGAATTAAAGGCGGGGCAACAGGCGGTGGTTATTCCCAGGTTATTCCAATGGAAGAAATCAATTTGCATTTTACTGGTGATTTCCACGCAATTACCACGGCGAATAACACATTATCTGCCTTGATTGATAACCATATCCATCAAGGAAATGAGCTTCAAATTGATGTGAGACGTGTTACTTGGAAACGGGTTGTGGATTTAAATGACCGCGCTCTACGAAACGTGATTGTTGGACTTGGAGGTCCGATTCAAGGTGTGCCACGTGAGGATGGCTTTGATATTACCGTAGCATCTGAGATTATGGCGATTTTCTGTCTTGCGACGGATTTGCAGGATTTGAAGAAAAGATTAGCTAAAATTGTCGTAGGCTATGATATACATAAACAACCGGTAACAGCAAGTGACATTGGTGCAGAGGGTGCGCTAACGCTTTTATTAAAGGATGCGCTTAAACCCAATTTAGTTCAAACACTTGAACATACTCCTGCATTGATTCATGGTGGACCATTTGCCAATATCGCCCATGGCTGTAATTCTGTCATTGCGACAAAAATGGCGTCAAAATTAGCCGATTATGTGTTAACAGAGGGTGGATTTGGTGCCGACCTTGGTGCTGAGAAATTTCTTGACATTAAAGCAAGATATGCCGAAATTAAACCAGAGGCGGTTGTCATTGTCGCAACAAATCGTGCATTAAAAATGCACGGTGGCGTGGCGAAGGAAAATCTCAAGGAAGAGAATGTCGAGGCTTTAGCAAAAGGTTTAGAGAACTTGCAAAAGCATATTGAAACAGTTCAAGCTTTTGGCCTGCCGTTTGTCGTAGCAATCAATCGATTTGTTACAGATACAGAAAAAGAAGTAGAGAAAATTGAAACATGGTGTGCGGAACATTCTTATCCAGTAGCCCTCACAGAAGTTTGGGAAAAGGGTGGCGAAGGTGGAGTTGAGCTTGCCGAGAAATTGCTCGAAGTCATCGAAACTGGAGAAAACCATTTTGCACCTCTTTACGAATTATCCGCTTCCATTGAAGAAAAAGTAAAAATGATTGCTAGGACCGTTTACGGTGCGAAGGACGTTGAGTTTTCTTCAAAGGCGAAAAAGCAAATACGCGATTTCGAGAAATTCGGCTGGAGTAATCTGCCAATCTGTATGGCGAAAACACAATATTCACTTTCAGACGACCCAACTTTACTAGGACGACCAACTGATTTTACAATTACAATTCGTGAATTCAGACCATCTATTGGTGCCGGATTTATCGTTGCTTTAACAGGTGAAGTGATGACCATGCCAGGACTTCCGAAAAAACCAGCAGCACTTAACATGGATGTAACAGTAGAAGGAAAAGCAGTCGGGTTATTTTAATTTAATACGTGGAGTTAATCGTAAATCGCCTGTAAGGGGGGAATCCCCCTTTTTTCAAAAAAGGATGGTATGAACATGTTTGATCCAACTGTATTCGAAAATTTGAAGGTTGTTATTGAAGGTGCCCTTTATGATTTAGATTTAGAAGGTAAAATCTTGATTATAGATCGTCAGGATCAGGTCGATATGGCAAAAATGGGCAGGCATTACCAAATTACCTTCAAAGACAGAACAATTGACACAATTCATGCCTATATAGACTTAAAAATTGACCTCGATAATCTAGTCACAGAACTTAGAAATACGGACGGAAAGCCGGGCTGTTTCCTTGAACTTGGTTTTACTTTTAAATTGAATTCATTGGATGCTTGTTCTATGATCGAAAAAGTACTGACCACCATCTGGGGGGAAGCAAGAGAAATTGAACAGGAAATCAAGTATCAATTCGGTTCGAAAAAACAATATACAAACAATAGTAAAATTATTTTTCACCGTTTAATACATGAAGATAATATCGATGACCTTCTCGATATGATTGACTATATCATTGATTCAATCCATCAATTACATAATGAGATATACTAAGGGGCATTCATGCCTCTTTTTCTACACCTAAAAAATTAAATTTTCAGATAGTTTTTAGTGCTTTCTATAATATTATTATCTAGTATATAGTAAAATAGTTATAGTACATTTATAAGGAGGGGATTTTATGGGAAAAATCGCATGGGTTACAGATAGTACAGGATTTTTAGATGAAGAGCTTTCCAATCATGAGGATATATACGTCATACCGATGACAGTTTTTTTTGATGAAGAAGAATACCTAGATGGGGTAACGATTTCACCGGCCCAGTTTTTTGAACGATTAAAAACGGCTAAAACCAATCCAAAGACATCTCAGCCTTCCATTGGAAGCTTTGTGGAATTATACAATAGTCTTAAAGATAATTACGATGAGATCATCTCTGTTCATATCTCTGAAAAATTAAGCGGGACCGTTTCGTCTGCGAGACAAGCAGCAGAATTGGTTAATATCCCTGTAACTGTCATTGATTCAAAAATACTAACCTATCCAATGACAAAATTGATGAAGGAAGGGATAAGGCTCATCGAGCAGGGTGGGAGTTCATCTGACGTAGAAAAGCATATTGGTGAGTTAGCAGAGAAATTAGAAACATATGTGATCATCGGCAGCTTAGAACAACTTCACCGAAGTGGCAGAATGAACACAGCCCAATATTTCCTAGGTAGCATGCTGCAAATAAAGCCGGTCATACAGATAGTTGATGGCGCGTTGTCAGTTAAAGAAAAGGTGCGTTCTGAAAATAAAGCAACAAGTAAAATACTAGGCTATCTAAAGGATGCAATCGCGAAAAATCAGCTTGAAGAGGTTTATATTTTATATGGCTTAGACGATTCTAAAACAAAGGAATGGGAGCAGAAAATTAGAGAATTTGCACCAGACTCTATTTCAATTAAGGCGTGCCCGCTTGGGGTAGCGATTGGCGTCCATGCCGGTGAAAATACAATCGGAATCAGCTGGATGAATAAATAATCTATTTTACTAGTACGTATTGCACTTCGTTATGAGAAAGGGGAGCAATGGCCGCAATTTTATATCCAATGCTTAAGAATTGGGAGATTGCTTCTGCACAGTTCGGGTTTGGCGGCTCGGTCGGAGCATGAAGGCTCTTATGAAGCTGTAGAAATTGATTCGTAACGGGATTACAAGTGATTATTACGACATGACGTCCAAACCATGCTGTTCCAATTTCCCGATTTATATCATTCGGATAATACATATATCTTTTACCACCTTTCACCTTAAGCTGGAGTTCCTCTAGCTTTTTTATTTTATGCACAGATCAAGATGTGCGCGACAGTTTAGTTGCAGCTGTTATATGATACAATGGTTACGATATTGAAGTCAGTGGAGGAAAAAATGGAGCAACAACAAATAATTGAAGCGACAATAACTTTTGTAAAAAATATTTTACAGTCTGATAGCAGTGGCCATGACTGGTGGCATATTGAACGCGTTAGAAAGGCTGCCATACAACTAGGTGAAAAAGAAAAAGCCAATTTATTTATCATTGAAATGGCGGCATTATTACATGATGTGGCAGACGAAAAATTAAATAACTCGGAAGAAGAAGGCCTTCGGAAAGTTCGTGATTGGCTGACTTCCTTACATATACCTGATTCTGAACAAGAAGAGATTCTCGAAATCATCTCAACAATGTCCTTTAAGGGTGGGAACAGACCTCTAATGAAAACAATTGAAGGACAGGTAGTACAGGATGCTGACCGCTTGGATGCGATCGGTGCAATTGGCATTGCAAGAACCTTTGCCTACGCGGGCGCTCATGGTGATTTAATGTATGACCCAAATTTACCGTTTCGCGAAAACATGACAAAGGAAGAATATCGAAACGGAAAATCCACAGCAGTTAATCATTTTTATGAAAAATTATTAAAATTAATTGATACCCTTAATACGAACGCAGCAAAAGAAGCAGCCCAGGAACGACATGATTTTATGTTAGCGTTTCTTGATCAATTTTATAAAGAATGGAATGGACAGTTATGAGGCTTTTAACAGTTGAAAATCTATCAAAAAGCTACGCCGAAAAAACATTGTTTGAGGAAATCTCCTTTAGCATTACGGATAATGAACGGATTGGTATCATCGGTGTCAACGGAACCGGTAAATCAACACTTTTAAAAATCATTGCTGGAGTGGAAGAGGCGGACCATGGGGAAATCATGCATTCAAAAGGTTACACGATCAGCTATTTACCCCAGCAGCCTGAATTTTCAAAGGGAAATACCGTTCTTGATCAGGTCTTCCAGGGAAATACGCCACTCCTTCGTTTATTAAAAGAATACGAGGAAGCGATGATTCGAATCGAAAAGGATCCGATGAACACTACAAATCAGGAAAGGTTATATGACCTACAGCAAAAAATGGATGCTGCCAATGCATGGGAATCAAATTCAAGCGCAAAGGCAGTATTATCAAAGCTAGGGATAACGGATTTTTCTCAAGATGTAATGGAACTGTCGGGTGGACAAAAGAAGCGTGTAGCACTTGCTCAGAGTTTAATTGAGGTTCCAGACTTATTGATTCTGGATGAACCTACAAACCATTTAGATTACGACACCATTAAATGGCTTGAGGATTATCTTGCTAAATACAATGGGGCTTTACTAGTTGTCACCCATGATCGTTATTTTTTAGACCGTGTGACAAATCGAATTATCGAGCTTGATGAGGGTAATCTCTATACCTATACCGGTAACTATAGTAGTTTTTTAGAGGCAAAAGCGCTTCGAC
Source organism: Bacillus sp. JJ1566 (assembly GCF_036962685.1). NCBI lineage: Bacteria > Bacillati > Bacillota > Bacilli > Caryophanales > Bacillaceae > Bacillus > Bacillus sp. JJ1566. The sequence goes on from NZ_JBALOP010000025.1 coordinate 133,184, forward strand.
TTGAACAGGAGATGGCATCAGAATTAAAACGTCAAAATTTATATAGACGTGAGCTTGCTTGGATTCGACGTGGTGCCAAAGCAAGAACAACAAAGCAAAAGGCACGGATTCAACGTTTTGAAGATATCGAGAATGCCAAAAAAACCGTGAACTCCGAAACGGTTGATATTTCAGTTGGTGGCAGTAGGCTCGGTAAAAAGGTTATTGAATTAAAAAATGTTTCAAAGAGCTTTAGTGGAACAAAAATTTTGAAGGATGTGAATTTGCTCGTTAAACCAGGTGACCGAATTGGAATTGTGGGTCGAAATGGAAGTGGAAAATCCACATTATTAAATATCATTGCAGGTCAGATTCCAGTGGATACGGGTGAAATTGAGATTGGGCAAACAGTAAAGCTTGCTTACTATACCCAGGAAAGCATGGATTTGGACCTGAATAAACGCATGATTGAATATATTAAGGAAACGGCCGAAATGATTCAAACTCTTGATGGAAAAATGATTTCAGCAGCCCAAATGCTTGAGCGTTTTTTATTCCCAATGCATACACATGGCACGCCAATTCGAAAGCTTTCCGGTGGAGAACGAAGACGGTTGTACTTATTGAAAATAATCATGGGTGAGCCAAATGTTTTATTATTGGATGAACCGACAAATGATTTGGACACTCATACATTGACTGTCTTAGAGGATTATTTAGAGGACTTCCCAGGTGTTGTCATTACGGTTTCCCATGATCGCTATTTCCTGGATAAGGTAACTGACCAGCTCTTGATTTTTGAAGAAGGACATAAGATTTCAACATATTTTGGAGAATACTCAGATTACCTTGAGAAAAATTCAATTGAAGCTGCACAAGCTGTCCAAAAAGTAAAAATCGAAAAGGCATCCTTAGCTGAAACACCAAAGCCAAAGAAAAAGAAGCTATCCTACAAAGAACAGCTAGAATGGGATGAAATTGAAGGGAAAATCGAAGCCCAAGAGGAGAAGGTTGCTACACTTGTAAAAGAAATTGAAGCAGCTGGAAGTGACTATCAGAAGGCACAGCAAGCAATGGATGATCATACCAAGGAATCCGAGGTTCTTGACCAATTACTTGAACGATGGGCAGAGCTATCAGAACTTGTAAGTGAATAAAAGGGTGGCCCGGCATAGAACCGGGCCTTCTTAATCAAATACGCCTTCGCGTATTTGATGCCCGATTTTTTTAGGCCCACACGAGGTGGGTCACAAAAACGAAGACATCAGGACGTGGCGTTTTTAGTCTTTGATCCTGTGCTCGAAAACTTTCCCTTGAAAAATCGTGGCATCCGCCCGAGGCTATAACATTATTCAGTTGGGGTTTAATCCCCCGACTGAATAAAGTTATAATCGCTTAGCTCCTAAGTATCGTGTTTGCCAATAGTTAATCGTCATATCATCAATACTTACACCATCCGTCGAATCTGCGTGGATGAATTTATTGTTACCAAGGTAAATTCCTGCATGCGAAGGGCCAGGCTTATACGTTTGAAAAAAGACAATATCGCCCACACTCGGTGCAGACACGCTTGCCCCTTGGCTCCAAATACCTGGAACCGTACGAGAGATATTAGCCCCTTTTTGAGCAAAAACAAATTGTAAAAAGCCACTGCAATCAAATCCAATTGGAGTAGTTCCACCCCAGACATAGGGAACTCCAATATAATTCATCGCAATTGAGACCACACTAGCATCCACAGGTGGAGCTTCAATTGTTACGGGTGTTGCCTCATTCGTTTCGGGATTTGAATTTGTTATTGATTGAGCCGTGACAACCGTTGCTTTTTTGATGGTAAGTCCTCTTACATTTTTGTTTTTCATAATGTGGTCGATCGTTTCTTCAGTTGCTAGCCCATTTGCTTCTAAATTAAACTTCTTTTGGTATGCCTTTACACTTGCTTCCGTGACTGTTTCAAATTTTCCATCTATCAATCCACTGTAAAATCTTAGTCTTTGTAATTTGGATTGAAGCTGCTTTACCGCAGGACCTTCGTCACCAACTGAGTAGAAAGCGGGCTTGGGCTGTAGAATGACTTCATTTAATTTTTCTAGAGTTGTTTCTCCGGCGATTCCATCAATTTTTAATTCAAATAATTCTTGGAATCTCTTAACGGCTTCCTGGGTTGATGCCCCATAGTGACCATCAATTGTTTCATAATAAAAATTTAATTTATGTAGCTCAAATTGAAGAAAGCGAACCTGATAACCAGTATGGCCGTAGCGCAATTCCTGTTTTGTATCAAATTGATAGTTTTTGTCTAGTAATGGATCTAAGTATTGCTTTTCTGATGCATCTGCTGCAAGTGGGGCGCCAAAGAAAAATCCGGCCGCAAGTGACGTCACGACAATAGCCTCGCGGGTTCCATAGCGTTTTTTCATTGAGGTTCCTCCTTGATGTTTGCAAAAAGCAAAAATAGTCTAGTTTTCGAAAGGTTTGTTGGATAAAAAAGCTATGGAAGAGATATAGTACTTTAACTAGAGAAAAGGCGTATTACAATTTTAATTCTTATCACAACAAAAGCGAAAACAACTCTTTAATTGAATACACATTTATGATATTTAGGTAAATAAGCTATTATGACAATAATGTTGAATTTTAGTACATAAGTGCTAATATTAGACAAGTTTAATGTTTAGCTAAAACATAGAAGTTTCAAGGTGTTGTATGCTATTATAGAAAAAATGTAAATACATATAAAAATAGATATTGGATTGAGGTTAGCACAAGCGCTCGTAATGGATAATTGGTTATTGCGTGTGCTACAATTACGGTAGTTGATTTCGTAGGAGAAGGAGCGGTAGATATGAAAATTAAATCAATTGAACCAACACCTAGTCCGAATACAATGAAGATTATATTAGACGAGGAACTACCAAAAGGAAAAAGCAATAATTATAAAATCGAAAACATAGATCAAGCACCACCACTTATTAAAGAAATTATGGCTATCGAAGGCATTAAAGGTGTTTATCATGTCGCCGATTTCTTAGCAGTTGAAAGAAATGCAAGGTATGATTGGCAGGAACTATTACCCAATGTACGTAGAGTCTTTGGGGAAGATGTGACTGAAGGGGAAAATGAAGGGTCGAAGCTCGACGAACATTTTGGAGAAGTAAAGGTTTTTGTGCAAATGTATAAAGGGCTTCCAATGCAGGTTAAGCTTCACGACGGTGAACAAGAGTTCCGTTTTGGATTACCTGGGGTGTTCAGAGATGCATTACTAGGGGCTCAAGAGGTTTCAGGAAATGTTGTACTAGAACGGGAATGGAAGGAACAAGGCGTCCGTTATGGCAACCATGATGAAATCGGAAAAGAAGTTGTCGATGAGCTTGCTGCAGCCTATCCGAAAGAAAGACTCGACCGAATTGTAAAGCAAATTTCGGAGCAATCTTCAGCTCCAACTATACAAAAACGGCAATCCTATAAGGTTATATTGGAGATGCTGGATGATCCTGATTGGACCAAACGTTATGCATGCTTAGAGCAAATGGATCCAGAAGAAGATGATATACCAGTACTTGCGAAAGCCTTGAAAGATGAAAAGCCGTCAATCCGTCGGTTAGCAACTGTTTATTTAGGAATGATTGAAAAGCCTTCTGTATTGCCATATCTGTACGAAGCATTAAAGGATAAGTCAGTTACAGTTAGAAGAACGGCTGGTGATTGTTTGTCAGATATTGGTGACCCAGCTGCTATTGGTGCAATGTGTGAAGCACTTCAGGATTCAAGTAAGCTAGTAAGGTGGAGGGCTGCTATGTTTTTATTTGAGGTTGGCGATGAAACAGCACTTGATGACCTTAAAGCGGCAGAAAACGATTCAGAATTTGAAGTGAAAATGCAAATCAAACTAGCCATCGAACGCATCGAGGGTGGCGAGGAAGCAAAGGGTTCAGTTTGGAAGCAAATGACGGAAAGCAGGAAGAGCTAAAAGGTGAATTTATTCACTTAAAATAGGTAAATGGTATTTGATTTTGTTTCAAAATTGATTTAGTGTGCTCAAAATAGTATGCTTATTTTATTGAAATAATAGGGAGGGATTTATATGTCAATGGCATATGATGAATATATGAAGCAAATCGTAAAGCCGATGCGCCAAGAGCTTGTAGTCGCTGGCTTTGACGAGCTTCAAACAGATGAAGAAGTTGAAAACTTCATGGAGCAAGCGGAAGGTACAACACTCGTTGTTGTGAACTCTGTGTGCGGATGTGCTGCAGGACTGGCAAGACCTGCTGTAACACAAGCTGTTCTAAATAACGAGAAAAAGCCAGACCATCTTGTAACAGTATTTGCTGGTCAAGATAAAGAAGCAACTGCAAAGATGAGAGAGTACTTCGAAGGCTATGAGCCATCATCTCCATCAATGGCTTTATTAAAAGGCAAGGAAGTTGTACATTTCATTCCACGACACGAAATTGAATCAAATTCAATGGAAGCAATCATGGAAAATGTAACTTCTGCATTAAATAAACATTGCTAAAGATGTCATTATGACATCTTTTTTTGTACAAAATAGGTGATAGTATGATTGTAACTACTGCGGGACGAACAAATGATGAAATGATGAAATTGGCTAAAATAGTTGCTGCTAAACTTGATGCATCTTATATCCAGAGGAATAAGCGTTCCATTGCCAATCTTCAAGAATTAACCGAAGAAGATATCCTTGTTGTTGGAAAAAATCGAATTGAAATTCATCCTAGATATGGAGACGAACCACTTTTCTTTCACCCAAATTCCGCTATGTTTCGAATGAAGCGAATAATGAAAGGCGATTACGACCCATTTATCCAGGCTTCAGGTTTGACGGAAGGGAACTCTATCCTAGATTGTACCTTAGGCTTAGGATCTGACAGTATTGTCGCAAGCTTTGTCGTTGGTGAGACAGGAAAGGTTGTGTCTCTAGAAGGAAACAAATATTTGTTTTATCTTTTAAAAGGCGGATTGAAAAGCTGGGATACCGGATACCCAATGATGAACAAGGCTATGGGCCGGATTGAAGTACTGCACGAGACGTATGAGAGTTATTTAGCTAGCTGCCCACCTAAGAGCTTTGATGTTGTGTATTTTGACCCGATGTTTGAAGAAACCATTGAAGAATCGGAAGGGATTAAGGGACTTCGTCAATTTGCGATTTATTCAACATTAAGTCCAGAAGCGATAAAAGCAGCAAAACGAGTCGCAAAACAAAAAGTGGTGCTAAAGGACCACTGGAAAAGTGAACAATTTAAGAAATACGGTTTCACAGTGTTTAAACGAAAAACTGCTAAATTCCATTTCGGGGTGATTGATGTAGAGGGTTCATGATAAAATTCCACACCTTTGGTTATTTTAAATAACGGAGGTGATGAAATGGCAAAGCGTAAAAAAGATCCTACAACAATTGGTTTAGGCTCTCCAAATGTGGAGGGACAAGGGACGACAAATCGCGAAACAGGACAAATGGAAATGGACTCTTCTCGAAAGAAGAAAAAGAAGAATTAGAAAATGAATTACATATGACCACAAAAATAAAGCCCGCTTTAAAAGCGGGTTTCTTTATTCAGTCACAGAACAATAAATAAAATATACTAATGTAACAACACTTGCAATACCAAAAATCCACTCCATAACAATGAATCCACCTTTCAAATATGTATACTACCCTTATAGTATCAAATAACGAAGATTTTATGAACTTTATTTTTTCAAAATAATTCCTGATGCTGCTTGAAAATGAGAATTTCGTTTTTTTTCCTAATTAGGCATTTATCCTTATTTTTTTATATTTTCGTA
>NZ_JBALOP010000025.1:138991-217626 GCF_036962685.1 Bacillus sp. JJ1566
GTGTTAAAATGGGCTTATGGGTAAATGTGTTGAAAGGGCGTTTTGGTTATGAAAAAGTGGTTGCGTAAAGCATTAGTTGTTTCATTCTCCATTTTAACGCTTGGATTGGTAGCGCCTCCACCAGCTCTTACAATGGAGCAAGCAGATGCGGATAAGCCAAGTAAGTTAAATGCGATAAATGAACAAAATGCGGAGTCGAAGCTATATTCTGAGTTTCAATCGAATTATGGATATGATAGTAGAAGCTTTGTTACGTATGCAATGACACAGGCCGAAACGAAATCTTTCGAAAAATTTGGAAGTAAAATCGGACCTGTAATTGAAGATGAATTCCGAACTGAAATTTTACCAAGAATTGAAAGTGTCATTGGGTTATTGGCAGAGCAATACCCAGCAGAACAGCTCGACCAACTTGAAATTTCAGAGCAACCGTCTGGCGGAAATGGGGAGAAGATTTTCCATATTTTCGATAAAACAAGCGGGAAGGATGTTGTTCGCTTCCATGTGCGCAAAGATCATCCACCACAGGATGGCTATTGGTTTAATTTCCACTATCACACACACCATGATGGATTCCAAACACATCATGCTTTAGGTGATATTTATTGGGATAAAAATACACCGCCGAAATGGCTGAGTTAATAATAAGGAAAGGTAGTTCAAGGTCGCATTTGCGAATTCTTGGACTACCTTTTTTGTCGTTCAGTTTCTCTTAGAAGAAGTTTCCACTTCGTGTCTAGCAGACTCATTTTTCGAAACATGTTATACTATCTTTACAATTTACTAGAAGAGTGCGCTATTTTACATCTACAATCTATTTACATTTTAGGGAGAGCATTCTTATGAATAAAACAGCTATTCTTACACTTCTATTTGTGCTAGTCGGCTTTACCTATCATCCTGGTGAAGCATCCCCAGACGGAGTACCACTTAAAGACTATCAATCTCTCACACTTTATACGGAAACATCAAATTTGAAAAACTTTGAGATGTTAAAAGAGATTATTTTTTTGCCAGAGTCGAAGTTTAACGAATCAGATGCAGCAAAAATGATTGAACGAGTGAATCAAATAGATAATATTATTTTGCAGGGATTGGTTGATGAAGGCGTAGTCCTGAAGCTTTTTACTGGTCTTTTAACGGAAGAGCCTACGGCAGCCTATTTGGAGGGGAAAAAGCCCCGTGGGTATAGTAAAAATGGTCCGACATGGGATAATGTGCTGGGCATCGGTGGTTCTGAGGTTGTGCTAGCGAAAATTGGGTTTAGCGAAAAAGGGAAGGGCCATGGGTCTATCAATTTAGAGTTGCATGAGCTCGCCCATTCAATCGACAAATTTGTGTTTGATTCCATTAGCAAGGATCCTTATTTTCTAGCAATTTGGCATAAGGAAGTAAAACAATTATTCCCGAATCGTGCTTATTTTAGCGATTATCCCGAGGAATATTTTGCGGAAGCCTTTGCGATGTACTATCTTTCTGAACAGTCAAGAAATCAATTGAAACATACAGCACCTATGACCTACCAGCTTTTTGTCGAATTAAGTAAAACTCGGCAATGATTTCAGCTTGCTTTTGTAGTAAGATAATAGCATGAAGTTGTGCAAGGAGTGAATCTATTGAAACATGGAGAATATGCGTATTTAGATCTATTAAAACATGTTCTTGGAAATGGTACGAAAAAAATGGACCGAACAGGAACAGGGACAGTCTCTGTTTTTGGTTACCAAATGCGGTTTAATTTAAATGAGGGGTTTCCTTTACTTACAACTAAGAGAGTCCCGTTTCGCTTAATTGCGAGCGAACTGCTTTGGTTTATTAAGGGAGATACGAACATTAGGTATCTACTTAAAAACAACAATAATATTTGGAATGAGTGGGCTTTTAAAAATTGGGTTGAGAGCGATGAATACGACGGTCCGGATATGACGGATTTCGGTAATCGAAGCCAGAAGGATCCAGATTTTAATGAGTTGTATCAAGTTGAGATGGACAAGTTTAAAGCACGGATATTAGAGGATGATGAGTTCTCGAGTAAGTTTGGAGAACTTGGCCCCGTATATGGGAAGCAGTGGAGAGCGTGGGAAACCTCACGTGGTGAGACCATTGACCAGTTGAAGAATGTCGTCAACCAGATAAAAAATAACCCAGATAGCAGACGCCATCTTGTCGTCGGCTATAACCCAGGCGATGTGGAATTCATGGCCTTACCACCATGTCATAGTCTGTTCCAATTCTATGTGGCAGATGGAAAATTGAGTTGCCAGTTGTACCAAAGATCAGGCGACCTTTTTCTCGGAATTCCCTTCAACATCGCAAGTTATGCGCTTTTAACACATTTAATCGCGTACGAATGTGGACTAGAGGTAGGAGATTTCATCCATACAATTGGGGATGCCCATATTTACACAAACCATATCGAACAAGTGAATTTACAGCTAAGTCGCGAGCCACGTCCGTTTCCGACTTTGAAATTAAATCCAGCTGTAGAATCTGTATTTGACTTTGAAATGGACGACATTGAAATCGTGGACTATGAACCACATCCAACAATAAAAGCTCCAGTTGCTGTTTAAAAGATTTCTAATTCCAAGATCCTAAGGTATAATCGACCTTAGGATCTTTTTTTGTGAGGATGATTAAAATGATTTCATTATTAGTAGCAATGGACAAAAACCAATTAATCGGTAGGGACAATGATCTCCCATGGCGTTTACCTGCGGATTTAGCTTATTTTAAGAGAGTGACGATGGGGCACCCGATCATTATGGGACGAAAAACATATGATTCGATTGGACGACCTTTACCTGGACGAGAAAACATTATCGTTACTCGTGACACTTCATACACAGCAGAAGGCTGTAAAGTGATTCATTCAATCGATGAGATTGTAAAAATGAATGAGGAAATCGATCAGGAGCTTTTTGTGATCGGTGGAGCTGAAATTTTTAAAGCAATACTCCCATACTCAGACCGTCTATACATAACCGAGATTGAAGAGGAATTTGAGGGGGATACCTATTTTCCAGCATTTGATAAATCCTTGTGGAAGATCATATCAGAGGAAAAAGGCATCAGGGATGAAAAAAACCCATACGATTATACGTTTTTAGTATATGAAAAGAACCCGCAGAACTAAATCTGATTTAGACCGTGGTGGATAATTGAGTAACCAGTGAAATTTAAAATAGTCGGAGCTTTTCCAGTTATACTGCAAAATAGAGCTCATTTGGGTGTGTATAGGCGGAGCTTTTCCGATTAAGCAAGCGAAATTACCCATTTTTCCCTTTTTATAGTTAATAGTTGGAATCTTTCCGTTTATTTAACCTATTTTCAGCTCTTTTTCTTTAATAAGCGGAATTTCTTCGTATATTTATCAAACTTACTTTAGCTTTTAATGAACTTGTTAAACTTACGGGTGGTTTCGTGAAAAAAGTATAAAAAAGGCTTAGAGAGATTGTATCTCAAAGCCTTTTTGACTGTGAAGTATATGTGTTTTTATATTTGCTTCGGTAAGTGATTTACCGGTTTGCTCCTTACAAGTAAACATACGAATCTAAATCTCTGGTTTTTTAAGATATAAACGGTACATCGACAACATAAAATAGCACAGTGAAAAACATCGCAGCACTACCTGCCAACACGAACAAATGCCAGATCGCATGGTTAAACGGCAACTTCCTCCATACATAAAACACTGCACCAACTGTATATAGAATACCTCCAGTTAACAACAGCATAACACCATTGAACCCAATGCTTTCATACAATGGTTTAATGCCAACCACAATTAGCCAGCCCATTAAAACATAACAAACTGTTGAGAGAATCATAAATTTCTCTACAAAAAAGACCTTAAAGACGATTCCAATAACAGCTAGTCCCCACACAATTCCGAAAATCGTCCAGCCTAGCCAGCCTCCAATCGAAACTAAAACGAAAGGTGTGTAGGTACCCGCAATTAATAAATAAATCGCAGAGTGATCTAATATTGCAAACACTTTTTTCGCTTTTAGATGAGTAATGCTATGCAAAAGGGTTGAGAAAAGGTAAAGAAGAAACATCGTTGCCCCAAAGATAGAGAAGCTTACAACATGCCAGACATCCCCATATTTAACAGCAAACACGATTAACATCACAAGTGCTGGGATGCTTAATAGAACACCGAGACCATGTGTAATAGCATTTGCAATTTCTTCTTTTAATGACTCTTGTCGAAATGTCATAAAGTTCACCTCATACTCCATTTTTTCTTCTTCCCATCATACTGCTAACAAAACCATAATTCAAATTATACTTTAAAATAAAATTGAAAGTGTTTACATTTCGAAAAAATAATAAAATATTTAGAAAACTTTACAACAGAGAGGCTAATTCGTGTTATAATGAACAAATTAAATCTTCATTACTGTACAGTATTGTTGTAGATATATGCGAAAGGGGATATGGGGCTCATGGCGCAAAAGTTAAAACAAAAATTAGATGGGATCCATGTAGAGGATATCATAAAAGCAAATCAAACATTGAAGGATGTTATAATCCATACGCCTTTACAAAGAAATGAATTACTATCTGAACGTTACGAATGTAACTTATTGATAAAACGAGAGGATTTACAAATTGTTCGTTCTTTTAAAATAAGAGGAGCTTATAACCGAATTAAAAATCTTACTGTAGATGAACTAAAAAATGGAGTCGTTTGTGCAAGTGCTGGCAACCATGCACAGGGAGTGGCTTTTTCCTGCTCGGCATTAAAAATTCAAGGGAAAATCTTTATGCCTTCTACTACTCCACGGCAAAAGGTCTCACAAGTAGAAGCTTTTGGTCGTGAATATGTTGAGATTGTGTTAACTGGTGACACATTTGATGATTCTTATGAGAAAGCAGTTGCTTGCTGTGAAAGAGAGAATCGCACGTTTATCCATCCATTTGATGATGCTGATGTGATGGCAGGTCAAGGTACGGTAGCGGTCGAGATTTTAAATGATTGTGCAGAACCTATTGACTATGTATTTGCGGCGATCGGTGGGGGCGGACTCATTTCCGGTATTTCCACCTATATGAAGAGCATTTCTCCAGAGACAAAAGTAATTGGTGTCGAACCAGAGGGTGCATCAAGTATGAAGACTTCGATTGCAAATGGTGCGGTTACAACTTTGCAAAAAATTGATAAGTTTGTTGACGGAGCGGCTGTTAAAACAGTTGGGGAAAGAACGTTTGAAATTAGTCAAGAGCTTGTGGACGATATTGTTGTTGTACCGGAGGGTAAGGTTTGTACAACGATTTTGGACTTGTATAATGAAAATGCAATTGTTGCAGAGCCTGCTGGGGCATTATCACTGGCGGCGCTTGATTCGTACAAGGATAAACTAAAAGGTAAAACGGTTGTTTGCGTACTTAGTGGTGGAAACAATGACATCGGTAGAATGCAAGAAATCAAGGAGCGTTCAATGCTGTATGAAGGCCTACAATGCTATTTTATTGTGAATTTTCCACAAAGAGCAGGCGCATTGCGTGAGTTCTTGCTTGATGTGTTAGGGCCAACCGACGACATTACCCGATTTGAATACACGAAGAAAAATAACAAGGAAAATGGTCCTGCATTAGTTGGAATCGAATTAAAGCATAAGGATGATTACGAAGCTTTAGTAAATAGAATGGAAAAAAAGGGGTTTCCGTTCCGCGAGTTAAATAAAGAAAGTACGTTATTTAATTTATTGATCTGACGACGAATTATTCATTAATTTAACATAAATAGACAAAGACGAAAGGCTTGTTCTCATGTATAATTAAAGAAACGGGTGAAAAAGGACTGATAGTTTGCTATTCAAAAGCCTAGAGTTCAAAAATAGTAATGGACAGAAGGTTAAAGTAATTGAGATTCCAGTATTGGAGAAAGGCAACACGTATCGCTTTATGCTCGATTTTCGTTTGCAGGCATTTTTGTCGAAAATCATGACAAAATCAAGTCCAAATCAAATCTATTCGTTCCGCGAATATTTAAAGACCGTACTTAAATGGACTGATTATGAACGCGTTTTTCAACTAGATACTTTAAAACATAACGCATAGTTTTAGAATGAGCTGATTTTAAAACAAAAATCGGCTCTTTTTTTGCTTTTAATCAGCTATGAGTAATTTACCCGTTAAAATAAGGACAAGCTATTTAGTGAAAATAGATATGCGCCAGACGTAGGAAGTGACCGTATGACAAAGGTAAAAATCGTAACAGATTCTACAGCAGATCTTTCAGAGGGGTTAGTAAAAGAACTTGGTATCTCAGTTGTTCCATTATCCATCACCATTGATGGGGAAACGTTTCTAGACCGAGTGGATATTACCCCAAAGGAATTTTTAATGAAAATGAAGCACTCAACTGAGCTTCCAAAGAGCTCGCAGCCTGCGGTTGGGCATTTCGTTGAGATTTACAATCAATTAGGAAGCGATGGTAGTGAAATACTTTCCATCCACATGACCGGCGGGATGAGCGGTACTGTGGCATCTGCTGAAAATGCAGCTAGAATAAGTGAATCAAACGTCACTGTTATTGATTCTATGTATATTTCAAGAGCCCTAGCATTTCAAGTTGTGGAAGCTGCAAAAATGGCAAACGCAGGCCACACAAAGGATGAGATCGTAAAACGGATTGAGGCAATCAGAGAAAACTCAACCTTATTTGTAATTGTTGATACCTTGGAAAACCTTGTAAAAGGCGGCCGTATTGGAAAAGGGAAGGCATTAATTGGCTCATTATTGAACATCAAACCAATTGCATCGTTGCAGGATGGTGTCTACACCCCGGTAGCAAAGGTAAGAAGCCATGCAAAAATTGTAAAATATTTGACTGAAAAATTTGCCGAGGATGTAAGTGGTAAAACGATTAAAAGTGTGGCAATCGCTCAAGTGGATGCAATGGAGCTTGCTACAAATGTAAAAGATGCGATAAAAAAGCTAACTGGATTTGAAGCCGTTGACATCGTTGAAACCACCCCCGTGATTGCTACCCACACTGGTCCAGGTGCAATTGGGTTTATGTATTATGTAGAATAGAACAAAAAGACGTGTGAGTAATTCACACGTCTTTTACTTATGCTTCCGGCATTGGAGTTGGTGTTGGCTTAGCGTAACCCTCTTTGTAGGTTTCATCGATCATTGCACGAATTTCGCTAGGGGACTTACCCTTTGAATACTCCATTACAGATGTAGCAGCGATTTCTAAACATACCATACATTTTGTACCGTGATCATCCCATACGATATTATCGCCTTTGTTTTCATGAACAAAGCAATCATAATTATCCCGATGACCTACAGAGTCAGCACAGCCACAATAGCAAGGCATTGATTCTAAAAGCTCCTGATGCATAGCAGCAGCTTTATAAATTGTCACCATTTCCTCTGATTTACCATCTAAAAAAGTAGGCATCACATCAATTGAGGCAGTTTCTTCACGAATATCTCCCATCACATGTTCTTGCTCGTTTGCCTCATGTCCTTCATCGTTTTGAGAGCAGCCAAATAATCCAAACACAAGAACAAGCGAAAGAAAGACAACTATTTTTTTCATAAAAACAAACCTTTCCTTATCTATGTAAGCCCATTTTAACATATCCAACCTCTATAAAAAATGAATTCACCATTTTGTCAAAATATGAAAAGCTTAATGCTTCCGTCTATCGGCAACAAGATAAGAAGAGCGCTGGCAGAAGGTGCCATTTACATTGGTTAAGACCACAGATTGGTAATGTCGCCTGGAGCTAGTCAAGCAAAAAGGACATCTAACCGACGTCCTTACTTACCTTCAGATTCTTCATCTGATAAATCTAATTTTTCTCCCCCGATGGATATGTAGGAGAGAATATCTAAGTCAGGCTTGGCTTTTGCCATTCCCTGGATGTACGGTGTGATGGTATCTTGGAAATCCTTACTTACACCCATTTCCTCACAGTGCCCGTAGACATACATTTTTTTATCATCAAAGAAAAATGCAATATAGCCTAGTGCTTTCTTATCTTGATTGACTATATTTAAAATTTGGCATTCTTCCTTCATCAACTCTGGGGAAACAAATATTTGCAAGATAACTCCTCCTTTTTACGTAAATTGTAATTTTTTGAACAGAGAATCATTTGTTTCCTTACTAGGGTTTTTCTTTTTCACACGAATCAGAATCATACATAATAGACCAACGACTAGTGTCAACGAAGCGGTCGTTAAAAACATTCCGGCACGTGACCAATTCATTAGCCATCCATAAATAGGCGGTCCAATTGCCACTCCTAAAAATCGAACAGATCCGTAAAGAGATGTTACGAAACCTCGCTTTTCAGTTGAAACCGAACCCGTAATAAAGCTATTAATACACGGCAATACTAGGCCGGTTCCAATACTGCTGATAGCCAATACGGCAATAAACGGAATCAGGCTTTTAAATAAAACTAATAATGCAAAAGATACGGTCATAAGTACTAAACCAATGATAATAAGCTTTTTCATTAAAGGCATTTTTTTACCGATCTTACTTCCGGTAATGTAGGAAGTGGTTGTCATACATAAAAGGGGAATGGCTAAAATGGCTCCTTTTAATACTCCATCTGTATCATAGGTTTTCTCAAGTACATCCGATAAATAAAAGAGAATCCCAAATAAAGTGAATAAACAAGTTGCACCAGCCAAATAGGCTGTAAATAACCATCTTCCTTCGTTTTTAAATACTGAAAATAATCCGCGCACATATTTTTTAAGCGGTGGTGGTTCCTTCTTTTCCTTTTTTTCTTTGACAAAGAAGATCGTGAGAAGCACGGAAATTAAACAAAAGATTGGGAAAGCGAAAAAGGCTGCATACCAAAATAAAAGTGCGAGTAACGACCCGATAATAGGTGAAATAACTTTTCCGAAGCCATTTGAGGCTTCAACTAACCCCAGGACTCGGCTTTGTTTGCCACCTTTAAATAAATCACCTGTTAGTGCCATAGCGATGGGCGCAGTTCCAGCTGCTCCAATACCTTGCATAACCCGACCAGCCATGATCCAAAAATATGGGCTAGAAAACCAAGCGGCTGAAACCCCTGCCAGTAGTCCGCCTGTACCGTAGAGAATAAGTGCAGGTATGATGACGGCCTTTCTAGAAAATCGGTCCGAGAAATAACCAAGTAATGGAATCGAAATTGCAGCTGCTACTGAGAAAGCAGTAATGACAAGACTCACTTGAAATTGACTGATGTCTAGTTCCTTTTGCATCTGTGGTAAGACAGGGATAAGCATTGAATTTCCAAGTACAAGGATTAGTGGAATTGAACCAATCGCAACAATTGTCATTGCTGAATTCTTTTTGCTGGACAAGTTTTTGCATCTCCTTATAGTACAGTGTGAAATTAGAATCAATTATTGCCTTACTATTTTTTCTAATTGTCCTGATACCTATTCTGTTAGTAGTTTCCAGTTGAAAGAAACAGTAGAAAAGCCCAATCTATACACCATTTACCTATTTTTGAATAACATAGCAACTGTAAGAAAGATGGGTGTATATAACAAAAAAAGATTAAACAGAGGTTTAGCGCTTGTTGAAAAAGGAGGAGTTATGCCTATGGACTTTCTAGATGTTCCTTTGCGAACAAAGGGTAAACGAAGCTATGGAATTACCTCAATAGCTGATTTTGGAACGCCTGTTGCCCTAGTGGAGGCGTATCTACGTGATTACCATGCTTATATAGATGTCGCAAAAATCGGAATTGGCTCTGCTTATGTGACCCCAAACCTACAAGAAAAAATCGAGCTTTATAAAAAATATAAAGTCATCCCATATTGTGGCGGAACGCTTTTTGAAAAATGCTTCATCCAGGAAAAACTTGACGAATATGGTGAAAGTCTTCAAAAGCTTGGGATTGAATGGATTGAAATTTCAAATGGGACAGTTGATATTCCACTTCACAAAAGGCTTTCGGTCATCAAAAAATATAAGAAGCATTTTAATGTGATTGCTGAAGTTGGCTCGAAGGATCAAGATAAGGAAATGCCGTTGTCTGAATGGGAGCATGAAATTAACTTGCTGTTAGCAGCGGGCTGTAAATATGTCATCACAGAAGGTAGAGACTCGGGTACGGCCGGCATTTACAACGCTTCAGGCAATGTCAATACCGAGTTGATTGATCGAATTTCAAATAATATTGATGTTAATAAGGTTATTTTTGAAGCACCGACACCGAAACAGCAAATGTTTTTCATCAACCAATTTGGCACGAACGTCAATCTTGGGAACGTCAAAATCAATGATGTCCTTGTTTTGGAATCACAAAGACTAGGTTTGCGGAGTGAAACCTTTTTCATGGGGGAGAAGACATGGAACTTACCCTAATCAGGCACCTTCCTACAGAATGGAACGAGAAAGGGGTTCTTCAAGGCAGTCACAACATTCCAATAAAAGAAATAAGTAAAGCTAACAAAGAGGAAATCGAACAAAACAAACAAAAGCTTAAACAACATTACTCCTTGATTTTAACGAGCACTTTAATGCGAACCCAACAAACCGCGCGCGCCTATGGGTTTAAGCATTTTGAGATTGAGCCTTTATTGAATGAGCTTCATTTCGGGGAATTTGAGGGGAAAGAAAAAAAGCTACTTATAAAACAGCATAAACATAATTGGTATACAAACCCAAGTGAAATCGTGCTAGGGGAAAAAATTGTGGACTTGGAAACACGTATGCACACCTTTTTAAACAAATACAAGGAATACGCGTCTATTTTAGTGTTTGGTCATGGGGCATGGATACGAGCATGTCTATCATATTACAGATATGGAACAATTAATAAAATGAATCAGCTCGAAATTAACAACAATCAGTTGTTAACGATTGAGGTTGGAGAGGAGGAATTTGAAATTGGGCGCTATTCACTATGATAACTGGAATGAGGAGAGCGTTTCGGACGTTATGAAAACGAACAAGGACTATTACGACATTTTAAAGTGGGCATACAGCTCCTATTCAGCTGAAGATATCGTGTATGCTTGTAGCTTTGGTGCAGAAGGAATTGTCTTAATTGACCTCATTTCAAAAATTCAAAAAGAAGCTAGAATTGTTTTTTTAGACACAGGGCTCCATTTTAAAGAAACCTATCAACTCATTGATAAAATCAAAGCGAAATATCCAACTCTCATGATTGAATTAAAGAAACCAGCATTAAATCTTACAGAGCAGTCAAAACAACACGGTGAAGAATTGTGGAAGATGAATCCGAATTTATGCTGTCGAATTCGAAAAATTGAGCCTCTAAATGAAGTTCTTACTGGAACAAAAGCGTGGATTTCCGGATTACGGCGTGAACAGGGTCCAACACGAAAAAATACCGAGTACCTAAATAAGGATGAAAAATTTAAAAACATTAAGATATGTCCGCTGATTCACTGGACATGGGATGATGTTTGGACTTATATCAAGCTTAACAACCTTCCTTATAATGAATTGCACGACAAGAACTATCCGAGTATTGGCTGTGCACCTTGTACCAACCAGGTGCTAAATGGTGATTTGCGATCAGGCAGATGGGCGAATTCCGATAAAACAGAATGCGGATTACATGTGAAATAAAGTGGGTAATGGAGGTTATGAAAGTGGCATTAAGTAAACCGCATGGCGGTGCACTGGTTAATCGGTTCAATCCAACGATTAATTTTAACGAAATTGATAAACAAATTGAGCTTAGCAATATGGAGTTAAGTGATCTGGAATTACTTGCTGTAGGGGCATATAGTCCGCTTGAAGGCTTTGTCGGAAAAGTCGATTATGAATCGATTCTTCACTCAATGAGACTTGCAAATGGGCTACCTTGGTCAATTCCAATCACATTGGCAGTTGACAATACAGTAGCAAAGAAAATCTCAATCGGGGAAAAGATTCGTTTGGTTCAAAAGGGTGAAGTATACGGTGTTATCGAAGTAACTGAAAAATATATTCCAAACAAAGAGGTAGAAGCATTTAAGGTTTACCGGACAACAGACGTTAACCATCCTGGCGTTAAAAAATTGTATGAACGACCCAACGTTTATATTGCCGGCCCGATTTATCTCGTCAAACCTCCAAAGAAAAAGAAGTTCGAAACTTTTTATTTGGATCCCATCGAAACGAGAGCGGTATTTGAACACTTAGGTTGGAATAAGGTAGTTGGCTTTCAAACAAGAAATCCCGTTCACCGTGCACACGAATACATTCAAAAGTCTGCTTTAGAAGTGGTTGATGGGTTATTTTTAAATCCGTTAGTTGGAGAAACGAAAGCCGATGATATCCCGAGTGATATTCGGATGGAAAGCTATATGGTTCTTTTAGAAAAATATTATCCAAAAAACAGAGTGTTCCTATCTGTATTTCCAGCTGCGATGCGCTATGCAGGTCCAAGAGAAGCGGTTTTTCATGCATTAGTTCGGAAAAATTATGGCTGCACACATTTTATTGTAGGGCGTGACCATGCTGGGGTCGGTAATTACTATGGTACCTATGATTCACAACATATTTTTAGCCAATTTACGGAAGAGGAACTAGGAATCTTGCCATTGTTTTTTGAGCATAGCTTTTTCTGTAAAAAATGCGGCAACATGGCGTCCTCCAAAACATGTCCTCACAATAAGGAAGACCATGTGATTTTGTCAGGGACAAAAGTACGTGAAATGCTTAAAGCGGGAAAAACACCACCAAAGGAATTTAGCCGACCAGAGGTAGTCGAGGTCCTCATTCGAGGAATGGCTGAACAATACACAACGATATAAGGTGGGTATTATGGGCGAAGAACAACATATTATATGGCATCAATCAACAGTAACTAAAATTGCTCGACAACAACAAAATCAACACAAAAGCTGTGTGATTTGGTTTACCGGGCTTTCAGGTTCAGGTAAATCATCCTTAGCAAATGCTCTTGACCAGGTGCTTTTTTCAAACAAGGTGCAAAGTTATGTTCTTGACGGGGATAATATTCGCCACGGATTAAATGCAGGTCTTGGTTTTAGTAAAGAAGATCGAAAAGAAAATATTCGCCGAATTGGTGAGGTGTCTAAGCTATTTGTAGAAAGTGGGCAAATCGTCTCGACAGCGTTTATATCGCCATTTCGAGAAGATCGTAAACAGGTCAGAGATTTATTTCCTGACGGGGAATTTATTGAAGTTTATGTAAAATGTCCAATTTCTGTTTGTGAAAATCGTGACCCAAAGGGCTTATACAAAAAAGCAAGAAACGGGGAGATATCCGAATTTACAGGAATAAGTTCCCCTTATGAAGAACCGAATCATCCGGAACTGGTGATTGAAACAGACCAATTAACTATCCCACAATCAGTTGATACGATTATTGATTATTTAAAACAAAGAGCTATTCTTTAAAGTAAGAAAGTGGAGTTTCGCTTTCTTACTTTATTTTTTTCTCCAACCGAGCTGGTGTGTTGCGATAAAAGACGGAGCTCTAAGGTGATAGATAAAATCGATAATATTCGTTGATACGGTTTGACAGAGAATCGCATAAAAGACGATTCGAATATCAATAACAGATGCCGTTACTAAGAAAATGAAAAAGTTCAACCACAGCATGACTTTGCCTGGGGACCAGTCATTGTATCTTGCAATCATTAGCGTCGGGATGACCATCCCGCCACTTGATGAACCACTTCGGATTAAAAGTCCGACGCCGACTCCAAAAATCATTGCACCACATAATAGGTCAAGCCAGAAAAAAGGTGTAAGAAAGGAGCCAAGTGTTGATACATAACTCACCGTAACAGATGTAATCGTAACAGCAATCATCGTCTTTACCGTCCAGGAAAATCCAAAATATTTTAACGCAACTATCAAAAAGGAGAAATTTACTATCCAAAGGGACATGCCTAGTGGCAGTTCAACCCAGTGATTCATCAAGATTGCCAGACCTGCGGCACCACCGGAAGGAATGTTATGAGGAAATAAAAATAAGGACATACCAAGCCCCTGTAAAAATGCGCCAGCAACGATACAAAAATAGGTAACTACAACTTTAGGCATTGATAAACTGACCTTTCGAAAAAAGGATAATAGGACCTCATCATGTGTAACCTCCCGAAACTCACTCTCCTTGTCCATTTTATGTTGACAGGCTATTCAATATGTTCGAAAATTGTTCACAGCTATATTGTTGTATATTCTTCACATTTTCTTTAAAATGAAATATTGAATGATAAATTGAATGAGAATTGACGAAATGTAGGTGAAAACGTGAAAAAAATAAAATTTTTAGTTGTGATTGCACTTATTCTTGTTTTAGCTGCGTGTGGTAGTGGGATTCCCAATGCGTTAAATTATGAGGTTTCCGATTTCTCGTATGTGGATCAGAATGGCGAAGATTTTAGCCTGAAGGATTTAGAAGGGAAGGTTTGGATTGCGGATTTGATTTTTACAAATTGTGAAACAGTTTGTCCGCCAATGTCAGCTCATATGGCGAAGCTTCAAGGTATGGCAAAAGAAGAGGGACTAGATGTTGAGTTTGTTTCCTTCTCAGTTGACCCTGAAGTGGACACACCTGAAGTGTTGAAGGAATATGCAGAAGGATATAGTGATGATTTAACGAACTGGCATCTGTTAACAGGTTATACCATAGATGAGATGACCGTATTTGCAAAAGACAGCTTTAAAACAATAGTTGCTAAACCTGAAGGGGAAGACCAAGTTATACATGGAATCAAATTTTACTTAGTTGACCAAAATGGTAACGTATTGAAGGATTACGATGGGGTTTCAAATACGCCGTATGAAGAAATTTTAGCTGATATTAAAACAATCCTATAGGTTATAAAAAGGACTCCGGGGTGGAGTCCTTTTTGTCTTCTTAATCCTCCGCCGACTCTACACCATCTACTACAATTGTTTCAAGCTCTTTCCAAAACAGTTCGTGACTTGTGAATGTGAGACATTCGTTTGAGATTTGTTCTGGGAATTCATGTTTGCCATCTGGTTGCTTTTCGCGTTCTTTTTCCATAAGATGACCTCGTTTCGTCAAGTTTTTACTGTATAGTTTTAAAAAAGTTTCTCCTTCTTATCCTTCCTTACTTTCCCAAAATAATTTTTAGTCGAATTAGAGAAAATGAAAATGTAAATGAATGTTAAAGGGGACTTAGTGATGCTTGCAAGAATGAAGCTGTGCTTGATTACCATTTGGACGGTTCTTGATCCGATTTATTATGCGTTCACTAGGCTTACATATGTAGAGGATAAGGAGATTTTGCGGGTGAAAGTGACAAAGTACAAAGGTCGTTCATGCGTTCTTGCAGATGGAACTGAAATTAAGAAAAACGATTTATTAATTAAAATCCATCTGCATAATGTGATTTTGCTAAGGGAGCTGCTTAAGATAAAAAATGAAACATCAAAGGCAAGGCTCATTTATAAGCAAGTCAAGCAAGCATTGCCAGGTGTTGCTGACTATCTCCATAATCATCCGAAGAAAAATGACATTAAAGGGGTCATTGGCATTACTGCGTTAAACAAGGGTAGTAGAAGATTAGGATTTGAATCGATTACGATAACAAATAAAATCTATCTTTGGTTTAAATTAATTGTATTTCTCCCAATGTATTGTATGGCTGTATCGAATATTTCAACACAAAGTCTTCGCAGACATCCAATGTATTTATTTATGTCAAAACATACACTTTTTGAATTGTATCGATAGGTATCCATTCATTACCACTAACTTTTCGAATTCTATTATTTATAATGGAAGGAGAAAAGGTGGTGTTTTTTTATGAAAATTTTTATCGTCTTTATTGCGATTATGATTGTTTTTTATTTTCTTAGAAAAGCGAATAAGAACACATACAAAGTAAATGTAACAAAAATCAATGTCACACCGACTCAAGAGTTTGTAAATCCAATGCAATTGAATGTTCTCCACCTATCGGACTTGCATCTTGAAAATCTATCAATTACTCCGGAAAGCTTATATAATAAGGTCAAAGATGAAAAGATTGATTTAATTGCAATTACAGGTGATTTTTTAGATCGTAAACGTAGTATTCCGAAACTTGCTCCGTATCTTGATGTTTTTAAAAGACTAGCCCCTACACATGGAACTTACGCTGTATTTGGTAATCATGACTATATCTTACGAAAGAAGAATTTTGAAAAATTACAGCTACTTTTAGAGGAATATGGGGTTAAAACATTTCAAAACGAAAATGACTCAATCATGATTCATGGAAATCGTTTGAATATAATTGGGATTGATGATTTTAGTACGAAACGAAGTAATCTACAAGAATCTTATGCGTCGTTAAAGTCTGGCTATAATCTAGTGTTAACTCATGATCCGAATCTTGTTCTGCATATGAAGGATTATCACTTTGATTACCTGTTATCCGGTCATTTTCATGGTGGACAAATTTGCTATCCAAAACCGTATCACTTGGTGAAAATGGGGAAACTTGTTAGAATGGGTATGACAAAAGGTTTTCATACTCATGATGGAAAACCGTTTTATATTAATGAGGGATTAGGGCAGACAGGGGTTAATATTCGTGTTCGAAGCAACCCCGAGATTACCATTCATACACTAACACTTGGAGCTGAAAGTGCTAGACAAGCCATTTAAATTAGAGACGTCCAAATTGACGTCTTTTTCTTCATTTTTTGTAATTTGGTAAAATTTTTAAGACGATTAAAAATATTACTATGCATTCATGATTTTTTATAGAAACCGGAATCGTTAAAGGTTTTTTTACGTATGCTATAATACTAAACTTGTAGACAAAAGTCACAAAGAGAAATTGAGGTGACCAGGATGTACAATCCAATTTTAGCCATTATTATTACTAGCTTATTGATGAGTGGTTGTTCTGGGGGGATGCCGGCAACAACAGGCATAGCTACCAGTAATCATGATACAGGCCTATCTCCAAAGCGTGAAATCCCGGACGATTTTATCGCGAGAGATCTTCATATTGCTTCAATTGGTGATTCTCTTACAAAGGGTGTCGGCGATGAAACAAAGCAAGGGGGTTATACATCCTTGCTAGAGGAAAAGCTGCTTAATGAAAAAGATGTAAAGTCAGTTAATCTTCAGAATTTCGGTGTGAGAGGGCATAAAACATCAGACCTTCTAAACCGTTTGGAAAATGAAAAAGTACAAAAGGGGATTGCAGACGCAGACATCATTATCATAACAATCGGTGGTAATGATATAATGAAAATTGTGAAAGAAAACCTTTTTGACTTATCATTAAATGTGTTTCAAAAAGAACAAGAAAAATATGAGGATAGCCTTCAAAAAGTGCTTGAAACTATCAGAAATAATAATCGTGATGCTGAAATTGTACTCGTAGGGATATATAATCCGTTTGGCTGGTTTATTGATCTTTCTACGGAAATTAATACAATTGTTGATAATTGGAACGAAGGAAGTCAAAGCATCCTTTCGAAATTTGACCATACGAAATTTGTAGTGGTAGATGATGTATTTAGCCAGTCGAGTGATAATCTTTTATCAGAAGATGAGTTTCATCCAAACTCAAAAGGGTATGAATTAATGAGTGAGAGGATTTTTGAAGCAATCATTTTGGAGTGAATTCCTTCGTAGAGGGGGTCTTTGATGAAAATAAAAAATAAATGGAAGGTATTCTTTCTTTCACTATTTGCGATTAATCTCGTTTGTGTGCTCGTTTTTTTCGGGCTGCTTTTTGTACCGAATAAGGAAGTGACCCCAAAGGAAAAGGTTATTTCGAAGGATCATGTGAATCTATCTGTTGAAACGAACAAGGAGGACCTAACGAGGGTCATTAATAACTTTTTAAAAAAAGAGGCAAAGGATAATCCGTTAAAGTATAAGGTGCTGCTGACGGAGCGGGTAATGCTGCTCGGGACAATTACCGTATTTGGAAAAGAGATTGATATGGTGATGACCTTTAAGCCTGAGGTGCTTGAGAACGGTGATTTACTTTTACAGCAGGAAGCATTTACTGTTGGTCAAGTAAGCCTACCGGTTACGTTTGTGTTACGCTATATTAATGACTACTACAATCTCCCTGAGTGGGTTCAAATTGATGCGAATAATCAAAATATCTATGTCTATTTATCTGAGATGAAAATGAAAAGTGACACGAAGGTGGAAGTCGATACCTTTGATTTAAGTAAGGACGAGTTAAGATTCAAATTACAGGTTCCAATAGACTAATGAGCAAATCAATAATTGGTTTGCTTTTTTTTGCAGCAATAAAGGAATGGAACACTTTTTGTTGAAATAGTAAGAATTGAAATTTAGAATGAGAGGGTATTTTTAAATGAAAGGGTATTCAGAAAAATGGCTGTGTTCTGTGACCGAAGAATTAGGATATGAAATTACCGGAAACGTAGACAGGGTTAAAGACTCTGATTTTTGTCTAGTTGTACGAATTCCTACTAATCGCGGAAATTTATTTTATAAGGAAAATGGCCCAGCCACTAGGCATGAAGCTATATTAAATAAGCATTTAGATCGAACATCACAAGGTAAAACGGCTCGTATAGTAGCCTTAAATGAAACAGATGGATGGTTTCTGATGGAGGATTTGAAGGGGAAGTCACTGCGCGATGTAAAGGATAAACAACTCTGGCAGCGAGCGATACAAGAATATGCAGAGTTACAAATTTCACAAATGAAAGATGTGAAAAGCTTTCTCGAAATAGGTGTTCCAGATCGTAGAATGCCGATTCTCAGACAAGAAATTGCCCAGCACTTAAAGGATATGTGTAGAACAGGTTTAACAGAGGAAGAAACGAAAGAGGTCATGTCCCTTAAACCTGAACTTCTATCAATGTGTGATCAAATGGATTCGGCTATATCAGCTTCAATTGAACATGGGGATCTCCACACGAACAATATTAGAATTGTTCATGACAACATCGTGTTTTTTGATTGGGGTGATGCATCGGTTTCACATCCATTTTTTAGCACCCGTATATTCTGGCATGCTCTTGACGATTTACTCATGGATGAATCTGAGTGGCTCGGAACAGTGGACGAATTTCGCCCTTTCTACTTAGAGCCTTGGACAAAATT
This sequence comes from Bacillus sp. JJ1566, assembly GCF_036962685.1. NCBI lineage: Bacteria > Bacillati > Bacillota > Bacilli > Caryophanales > Bacillaceae > Bacillus > Bacillus sp. JJ1566. Next base: position 158,032 of record NZ_JBALOP010000025.1, read on the forward strand.
TGCTACGATGAAGGAATTGGACAATGCGTTGCGAATATCAGATCAATTAGCTTGTGTCCAACGTGCACTCAGTTGGTATTTATATTTGACACCTTACCGTGAGAACAAGACTGAATCCTTTAGTAGGCCTGCACAATGGCTACGACTATTAGTAGAGCATCGTGCGTTGGTTGGGAAGTGATAAATGAATTGTAAGTATATTTATAGAAAATTTCCTAGTATGTTTAATTATATTCTGAAAGGCTAACATGCTTTATGGATTGGAAAATGGTATTTTCACGCTAAGAGATTCTTTGATTCATTAGTATTTTTTAAACGAGTTATGCTAGTATAATAATATACATATGTTATTGGGGGTAATAATATGGTTCTTCCACATTTTGAGGAGAATTTACAAAAATACGCAAAGCTTTTGGTAGCAAATGGACTTAATGTGCAAAAAGGTGATTGGGTGAAAATGACGATTACAGTCGATCAAGCTCCACTCGCTCGACTTGTAACAAAAGAGGCTTATGCATTAGGAGCTGAAAAGGTCATTATAAAATGGTCCGATGACGAAATTACAAAAGAGCATTATCTACACCAGACTGAAGAGGTATTGACAGATATACCTGAGTACGAAATTCAGGAATCAGATGATCATGTTCTAAATCATAAGGTTTGTCGTTTATCGATTGTTTCCAGTGATCCAGGCTTTTTAAGTGGAGTTGATCCTGCTAAAATTTCAGCCTTCCAAAATAAAGCAGCAAAAGCCTTTAAGGTGCAACGTGTGGCTACACAAAACAATGATTTAAAATGGACGGTTGCAGGTGCAGCTGGAGCGGGTTGGGCTGCAAAAGTATTCCCGGATTTAGCAACATCTGAGGAACAAGTAGATGCACTTTGGGATCAAATTTTTAAAACATGCCGAGTGTATGAAGACGATCCTGTCGCAGCGTGGGACGAACATACAAAAGTCTTGAATGAAAAAGCTGCTAAATTAAATGAAATCCAGTTTGACGCACTTCATTATCGTGCGCCGGGAACAGATTTGAAGCTTGGTTTACCGAAAAATCATATTTGGGAAAGTGCAAGAAGCTATAATCCAAAAGAGGAAGAATTTATTGCAAATATGCCTACTGAAGAAGTGTACACAGCCCCGGACACACGCCGCATGGATGGAGTGGTTCGCAGCACCAAGCCCTTAAGCTATGCTGGCACATTAATTGAGGGCATCAAGGTTCATTTTAAAGACGGAAAAATTGTTGACATCTCTGCAGAGACTGGAGATGAAATCATGAAGAAATTAGTATTTGATAATGAAGGTGGAACAGGTCTTGGTGAGATAGCGTTAGTGCCAGACCCATCGCCGATTTCACAATCAGGTATCACATTCTTCAATACATTATTCGATGAAAACGCGTCAAATCACCTTGCAATTGGTGCAGCATATCCGACAAACCTTCAAGGTGGAACTAAAATGAATGAAGATGAATTAAAAGAACATGGCATGAATGTTTCAACAGTTCATGTTGATTTTATGATTGGTTCAAGTGAAATGGACATTGACGGGATTAAAGAAGATGGTACCGTTGTGCCGGTTTTCCGAAAAGGTGATTGGGCGCTATAAGAATAACGGAGTCCAAGGAAAAGATAATAAGCTTTTTCTTGGGCTCTTTTTGTGAATTTTTGGATAAGAAAAATCATGTAGTTACAAACGGGGATTTTTCGAGTACAATATTACGGTATTGAAATGAAAAAAGGAGTTGAATTTTTATGAGTAGTCATTTGTGTAACGACCCTGATCCCGCGTCGAAAAAAGGGGAAGTCATTAATGAACCAATGATAGTTAGTTGGAAAATAAATAAAAATTCAACTTTAACTGGCGGAGATTTTTGACTTCCTCGTTGAAAAGAGGAGGTTATTTCATGTTAAATATTTATCTATCTAATGAGCAAGGGGAGTTACAGGAAACAACAACGATTAAAAACGGTTGCTGGATTAACCTGATTGCTCCAACTGAAAAAGAAATCAACGAAATCACAGCGTCTTTAGAAATACCGATTGAATTCATTAAGGACCCGTTGGACGAAGAAGAGCGGTCTCGGATTGAAAAAGACGGTGAACATATATTAATCATTGTAAATATTCCTTCGGTGTCAATGGATGAAAATGAGATACCGATTTATGACACAATCCCACTGGGAATCATAATTGCGAAAAATTGTTTTGTAACGGTTTGTTTAAAAGACAATCCAATTTTTCATCATTTTTCCGAGGGGAAAATCAAAAACTTTTTTACGTTCAAACGAACACGGTTTGCATTTCAAATCCTATATACGATGGCTACCTTATATCTCAGATACTTAAAACAAATCAGTAAGAAAACTGATTTAATTGAAAAAGAATTGCATCAATCGATGAAAAACAAGGAGCTTTTTTCACTTTTAAACTTTGAAAAAAGTTTAGTTTATTTTACGACCTCCTTAAAATCGAACAATATTGTCATGCAGAAAATGTTGAAAAGTAACTATTTGAAAATGTATGAAGATGATCAGGAATTGCTTGAGGATGTTATTATTGAAAATCAACAGGCGATTGAAATGGCGGAAACTCATACCTCTATTTTGAGTGGCATGATGGATGCCTTCGCATCCGTGATTTCCAACAACGTGAATATAGTGATGAAATTTTTAACCTCGATTACGATTATTCTAAGTTTACCAACGATGGTGGCGAGCTTTTACGGAATGAATGTATCGATTCCATTCCAAGAATATCAATATTCATTTTTAATTGCGATTACAATTTCGTTTATTTTATCAAGCATTACTGCTTATATTTTCTGGAAGAAACGATTCTTTTAGAGTTTTTGGCGTTGGTCCAGTTAGTTGGATCGACGCTTTTTCATTTCCTCATCTACTAAAGTATCCAATCTGGCAATCATATTCTTCGCTTTGTCCTCATCAATTTGGCGATAATGATGTAGACCGCCTTTTTCCTCATCCATCTCATCAGCAAGCTTTGTGATGGCTTGAAGGGGTGTACGCTTAATAAAGCCTTCCTCGATGTAAGAGTCTGTGTGAAATAAAATCGCATAGGCAATTTCCTTTGCATACTTCGGATTTTCACCTAATCGAATCAATAATTTATGAGCACGTTCCGCACCTTTTATAGCATGAATGTCATTTTCTTTGTACATACTGTAGTCCCATTTGCCGTTTTTGTACCAGGTGTAATGCCCCATATCATGAAGTAATGCAGCTTTGGTTGCAAGATTGACTGAAACATTACGCTCCTTGGCCATTTTAAACGCATGGTATGCACAAGCGATTGCGTGAGCCTTCCCTGAACGAGACAGGTACTTTTGCGCAATCCGATGATTAAAGATGTCTGTTAAGGTAACATATCTCATTTGTTAGGCCTCCAGTAAATGATAAATTTTTAGAATCTTAACATGGATGCAAGATATTATCAAGATATAATAATCCGATTTTAATGGAAATGGGTGGAAGTACGGGTAGGGCATGATAAAATGGTTGTATTATTATATGTGTGGTGATTGGACTTGTTTTTAAGAAGTGTGAAGTTAATGGCAGAAAAAATACATAATATACGTGAATATCCTTTTTCAATCCCAGGTATTAGGGGGCTGGATCAACTTGATTTTCACGATCCCGTGACGTTTTTTGTGGGTGAAAATGGGTCTGGAAAGTCCACATTGCTTGAGGCAATTGCGCACCAATGTGGGTTTAATAGTGGAGGAGGCGGTCGGAATAATTTCTACAATTTTGAAGATGCTGCTCCAGCTTTAAGTGGGCACCTTCGGCTTTCTTGGATGCCAAAAATCAATCAGGGCTTCTTTTTACGGGCAGAAAGCTTTTTTCAGTTTGCATCGCATTTGGATCAATTAGCAGAGGATGACCCTACTTTTCAATATAAAGGGTATGGGGGTAAGTCGCTGCATGAGCAGTCCCATGGTGAGTCGTTTTTATCTTTATTTTTAAATCGTTTTGGTGATCAAAGCATCTATCTTTTAGACGAGCCTGAGGCGGCTTTATCTCCGGCACGGCAGCTTGCATTCTTAAGGGTGATTCACGACCTGGCAAAAGGCGGAAATGCGCAATTTATTATTGCAACTCATTCCCCGATATTATTAGGGTATCCAGGCGCTCAAATATACAATTTTGATGCTTCACCCATTGAGGAGATTTCGTACGAGGACACTGACCATTATCAGATCACAATGGGCTTTTTAAATCGACGGGAACGGTATTTGGAGGAGTTGTTTCGGGAGGATGAAGAATAGAAGGAGGGGATTTGTCCTTTAAAAAAGACTACCAAATTGGTAGTCTAGAACAAACTTATAACGGCTCCCCCAATGGCCCCTGTCACAACTACAATCCAAGGAGGTAGCTTCCAATATACCAGCATGCTGAACAAAACGGCAGCAAATGCAAAATCAATTGGTGTAAACACTGTGCTCGTCCATATCGGGTGATAGAAGGCTGAAATTAAAATTCCAACTACTGCAGCGTTTACCCCCATTAAAGCTCCTTTAATTTTAGGATTGCGTCGAAGAGAATCCCAAAATGGCAATGTTCCCAAAACGAGTAAAAATGCTGGTAGGAAAATAGCTGTTGTTGCGAGTAGGCCACCTTGCCATCCATTCATCACTGCCCCAAGATAGGCAGCAAATGTGAAAAGTGGACCCGGAACTGCTTGCGCTGCACCATACCCAGCTAAAAATGCTTCCTCGCTTAGCCATCCTGTCGGAACAAATTCACGCTCCAATAACGGTAAAACAACATGCCCACCACCAAAAACAAGTGATCCTGAACGATAAAAACTATCGAACATGGCAATCCATTCCAAGGAAGTAACTTCCCTTAAAATTGGCAATCCAATGAGTAAACCGAAAAACAATGACAAACAAATAGCAGCAAATCTACGAGAAATAGGGAATTGTAGATTTGTAGTTTCGCTGTCTACTTGATTTTTAAATAAAATAAACCCTAAAATTGCAGCAATAAGGATAACCCCTACCTGTGTATAGGCTGTTTGCCATAATAGTGTTCCAACTAAGGCAAAAAGTGCGAGAGATTTTCTCGTTAAATCTGGGGTAAGCTTTTGTGCCATTCCAAGTATGGCATGTGCGACAACGGCGACAGCGACTAATTTTAAACCATGAATCCAGCCCGCGGTTCCGATATCCAATCCTTCGAGGATCAATGCGAAGACAATTAACGCAATCACGGAAGGGAGGGTAAACCCAAGAAATGATACAATTCCACCTAGAACACCAGCTCGCATTACACCAATGCCGATTCCTACCTGGCTACTTGCAGGTCCAGGTAAAAATTGACACAAGGCCACTAAGTCCGCATATGTCTGTTCATCCATCCATTTTCTTCTTCTGATGTATTCTTCATGAAAATAGCCTAAATGGGCAACTGGTCCTCCGAAGGATGTCAGTCCTAGTCTAGTTGACACAAGAAGTATTTCTAGTAAATTTTTCATACTATTCTCCTTTTTAAATTCTAACGGCATTATAGCATTTGTAAGCAAGATTCTAAAGATTAACCTATATAAAATTACAAAAACTTAATAATATGAAACCTTTTTGCTAGCACATTCGTAAAACTAACTAATGAAAGGATGTGGTGGGAATGAGTAAATATTCAATCGCGGAATTTATTAAAAATACGGAGCAGGAAGACAAAGGCGAAGGGCTATTTGAATTGGAGACTCCTAGAATGCTTGAGGTAAATCTAAACGGGATGATTTGGGCTAAAGCAGGGTCAATGGTTGCGTATAATGGAAGAATTAAGTATGAACGTGAGGGTATCCTTGAGCATGGACTTGGGAGCATGTTTAAGAAAGCGTTGACAGGTGAAGGGGCTTCCTTAATGAAAGCAAACGGTCAGGGGAAACTGTACTTGGCTGATAGCGGGAAAAAAATCATTATTCTTCAGTTGCAAAATGAGGCAATTTACGTAAATGGAAATGATCTTTTGGCCTTCGAACCATCCTTAAAGCACGATATTAAGCTGATGAAACGAATTGCTGGAATGATGGCTGGCGGCTTGTTTAATGTTCGGTGTGAAGGTAGTGGAATGCTTGCAATTACAACTCATTACGAACCACTCACATTGCGGGTATCACCAGGAAGACCTGTAGTAACGGACCCGAATGCAACAGTTGCATGGTCAGGAAATCTTCAACCTGAGTTCCAAACAGACATTTCATTTAAAACTTTCGTCGGACGAGGTAGTGGCGAGTCAATCCAAATGAGGTTTGAAGGAGATGGCTTTGTTATCGTCCAACCGTACGAAGAAGTGTATATGCAGCAGTCCAATAGCTAATGGTATGGAAAAGAGCGGAGATAAATGGAGAAATGAAGGAAGTAAGAGAAAACTATGATAAAAAACCGTGATTCATTAAATTTTTGAATTAAACGTACTAGAAGATTTAAATAAAAAGGGATCATCCTCAACATAAGATGATCCTCGTTTTTTTTACACTCCCACAAAGCATCAACTAGCTTGATTTATAAAAGGGATAAATCAAAAACCTTTTCCAAGGGGAAAAGGTCAAGATTGTTACTCATCCTTTTTACCAATGGTGTTGTTAATGCCGTGGATCGTATTTCTGATAAGATCTTCGGAGATCATCGTTGTTCCAGTAACAAGAATCCCTTGTACCACTGATTGTATTTCGGCTCCATAATAGAGTAAACATGAAATTACTGCGAAGCTTAATTGAATCCATCGATGTGTCCATTCCGGAATAAAAGGTGTTTCTTTTAGGATGAGCCCAATGAAATAGAGAACAGGAATTAAGATAAACGCATCTTGACGAATATATAATTTTAGGTTGAGATCCATTTTTTCACCTACAAGATTTCAATTTCTTATAGGATAAAATATTCGAGAAAGTTGGGATTGGTCAATCGGATATTTATTTTTCTCAAAAAGAGGGAGAATTTACATAAACAAAAACACTAGACCGTAGCCTAGCGTTTCAAGGTGTATTATTTGTTTTTTGCAAATACTTCTCGGTTCACCACGCGTTTACGTTGGTCACTATTTAGGTAGGCTGTAGCGAGGGCAACTAATAGTAATCCACCTGTTACAGAGAACAGGATTTGCGTAGGGAACAATCCTCCTAGTAAACCTCCTATAAGTGGGCCAATCATTCCTCCAATTTGATTGGCTGTTTGGTTCAAACTGAACGCTCTGCCACGGAAATCCTCTGGTGTTGATTTGACGACTAACCCGTTTAAAGCAGGAAAGACTGCACAGAAGAAAATCCCATAAACGAAACGGATAAGAGAAAAGCCCCAGATGTGGGTAAAGACGATTTGAGCTAAGGTTCCGATACCTGCTCCTAAAAGTCCGATGAATAAGATGCGTTGGAAGCCAACCTTATCGGCCCATTTTCCCCATATAGGTGCAAACAGTGCACTCGCAAGACCTGGTAAAGAAATGACAAAGCCAGTAAGTAATGTTGCATAGCTAGAGTGACTTGCGATATCAGCAATGTATAAAGGCAAGATAGGGTCGATTATCATGGTAGAGCAGCTGACCATAAGGGTTAGAATTAATACAAGTAAGAATGGCCTGTTGCTTATCGCGATGCTAAAGTCCTTAAAAACAGATCCCTTTTCCTTGTTCGCTTTGAAGTTTTCTTCTTTTACGAAAAAGATGATTAAAATCGTGGCGAAGAAGACGATGATTCCTGCACTAGCAAATGCCCAGCGATTTCCCCAAAGTTCAGCTAAACCTCCACCTAATAGAGGTCCCAAAATCATCCCGGTCGCTGCCGCCGATGAAATCATCGAAAGCGCATAACCCACTTTTTTCGTCGGTGTATTCGTACCAACAAGGGCAATCGAACCAGGAATAAATCCACTTAGTAAACCTTGCATTAAACGTAGACCTAAAATTTGATAAGGGTTTGTGACGAATGCCATTAACGTGTAAACGACAAAAAGGGCAAATCCTGCCCGTATAATCATTGGTTTACGCCCGTATTTATCGGCAACTCTTCCCCAAAACGGTGTCGCAAATGCACCTGCAAAAAAGGCGGCCCCGTAGATAAGCCCTGACCATAATTCAGTATTTTCGTGTACCCCGATTTCCAATAGAAAGATTGGTAAAAATGGGATAACCATTGAAAAACCTGAAGCCGTAAAAAAGACACCAATCCAAAGAACCCATAAATTACGTTGCCAATTCGGCATATATTTTTCCATCTCCTAAGATAATTCTTCATATACTAATAGTTTAATAATATCATAATTGAGGATTATTTTCATTAACGAAACTTTCGGAAACAGAAATATCCGCAGTTCGAAAAGTAGGAAATTATAAAAACAATCTATTGGGGTTTGGAAAAATATGTTACTCTAAATCATAGTAGGTGCAAGCATAGATCACCCCTTAGATGGAGGCCATTTTGAAAAAGATAATCAGATTCCTTATTGTGGCATTTGTTGTGGTTTGTTTGATTTTGGGCGGGCGGTATTTTTATACAAAGAATTTATATGTGAAACCCCATGATGTTGTTGGTCAGTTAATTGAAGAGGCAAGAAACGACAAAGTAAGTAGTTCATACATACTTGAGGAAAGACAGTGGGATTCGATAAAAGCAGCTTCAGTTTTTGAAATCATAAGAGAGCCCATTAATTGGGAAGAATTTAAGGGTTTCGTAAAACATTGTGATTTTGGGTTGACCTATGACCATGGCGAAGCAACTTATGAATTGATGAAGGAACGATATAAGGACAACCATCGTTATGTTGATGCTGTTTGTTTTGAATATGACCCAGAAAATGGACAGGAACTTGGAGTGAAGGATTCGTATTCACTTCTAGTTGAGAATATTAACCGCTCCTGGGTAGTAGTTGGGGTAGCTAAGAAAGTGGAGGGAGCTAAATGAGATTTGTAAGAATCATTTTACCGTTATTCATGATTCTCGTTTTCACTGGAGCTTGCAAACATGTTCCATCTCGAGCACCTGCAACTATTGGCAATCCGACTCCTGCGGATTTATTAGAGAATGAGAATGCAGATATTTTTCTGCTGGGTGGGATTGTATATTCGAATGCTCAGGGTGTGGACTGGGTACAGGAACTTGAGTATACCATTGGTGAACAGGTCGGTGAGATAAAAAAGAACTCGGAAAAGGCATTTGGTTTTAGCGATGGGACAGCGAATATCCTTCCGGTCGGAACTAGAATTTTTGAATCAGATACACCGGCTTTTATTGCGATCGTTGATGGGAAAGAGATTCCGTATTTGAAAATGATTGAAGGATAAAAAGAAATACTCAGTGGGTCTGAGTATTTTTTAATGTGGAAAATAAATGTGTAAGGTTTCAGTATCATTCCTAAGTTGATAAAAATCACGAAAATCAGGGAGGATTTCTATTGTTTCGTAGTTTGAAAGTGTGATTATTTGTTTTGCCTCATGGTCTTTCATGAAAATCAGGAAATCATCCTCGATTTGTATATGGGTGAAGAAGAACCCGTCCCTAGCGATTAATAGTTCATCCTCATACCAATTCACGACCACTTGTTGGTGCCCGTATTTTACTAGCTTCTTTAATACTTCATTATTTTTTCCAGACACGAAAAACATAGCCACCACATCCACATTGATCAATGAATTTATAAGTCACATCAGATTTGAACTTTTGACTTATGGCTTCCGGAAGATAATGAATAGGGTTGCCAAAATTCGCTGGTGTGACAAGATTTACATAACAGCCAGTTTCCGTTTCTTCTATTGCCTTCAATCCATCCTCAATCACCAACGTCCTATTCAGTTGATAATCCCCATGCTCCAAATCAATCGACCAATCCTTCGTCATACTAATCACCTCATCATTATTATAAATCCCGTGCCAATAATGTAGGATGATATGAATCACAGAGAAACTTTGTTACAGTTTGTTTCAATTTGATTAAGATTTTTCAGTATAATTACAACTGCTCATAATCTTTAAAAAGACATTTACAAATCAAAGACATCGGCATAAAATACCCCCTTGTGATGTTATAATACAATAACAAAAGTTTGGAGGTTTTATGATGGCTACCAAGCGAGAGTATTATTTTGATAACGCGAAGTTTATCCTAATATTCCTTGTTGTCTTTGGACATTTTATCCAGCCTTTCATCGATGATCATAAAATCATCATGACAATTTATCACTTCGTGTATTCCTTTCATATGCCTGCATTTATTTTAGTTTCGGGATTTTTTGCAAAGGGATTTAAGAAGGAAGGCTATATTAAAAAGACGGCGAAAAAGCTGTTGATTCCATATCTCATTTTTCAGCTGCTATATACTATCTATTATTTCTACCTATATAAAGGTGAATCGCTATTATTCGAACCATTTAATCCGCAATGGTCACTTTGGTTCTTAATCAGCTTATTCTGTTGGAATGTGATGCTGTATGCGTATACGAAGTTGCCGATGATGTGGTCGTTGGCACTGGCGGTATTAGTTGGGATTGGGGTTGGCTATATTCCGTTCGTGGAAAATTATTTAAGTTTATCGCGGACATTTGTCTTTTTCCCATTATTTTTATTAGGTTTCTATTGTAAAAAGGAACATTTTACAGCATTAAAACGGCCAGGGGTTCAAGTGGGGTCAGCGATTCTGCTTTTAGCGATTTTTATCGGCTACTATTTCGTGCCAGACTTCAACACTGGTTGGCTGTTAGGGTCAAAATCGTATGAAACGCTGTCACAGGAGAATCTAGGTGGACTTATTAGACTAGCTGTCTATCTGGTTGCGATTGTAATGACAGTTGCATTTTTCTCACTCTTACCGAAAAAACAATATTTCTTCACAAGCTGGGGAACACATACATTGTACGTCTACTTATTACACGGGTTTGTAATTAAATATTTCAGAAACAGCGAATGGCTTGATGTGATTAATGACTCTGGGAATTTAGCAATATTAGTAGTCGCATCCTTGATATTAACATTACTGTTATCAACGAAAACAATTCGAGCAATTACCCAGCCATTAATCGAACTTCGCATCTCGATTATAAAAAGGTTCTTTAGAGTAAAACAGGAAAGTTATTAGGAACCATAGGGACGGTTCTCTTGGTCCAGTAGATACTGGTAAACTAAGAGAGCTGTCCCTTTTTGGATGTTGGAAACGAAATGTGGAACAACAAGAACCGTCCCCGTGGTCCTTTTTTCGTTCAACCTTTAAAATTCTGAGCTCTTTTGACAAAGGATTGTTCTTCTTCGATAAGGCCGCATACTCCACATTGTACTTTGATTTCCGGTCCGCGGTATGGGATATGGAAAGGGTCAAGATTTGCGGTGTATTCTTCAACGACTTCACCACTTTGTGGGTCCATTTTAACCGACTTTGGCACTTGTTCAATAATATTAAATCTCGAACGATTTGTTTTACAATTAGGACATAAATAAGGACTACTCATACTACACCTCCTATTTTTTACTTTTTCCTGTTTTGGAAAATATATGAGCGTATTTTTTTGAACGTACGCTAGAAGTGATATAATGAATTCAAGTAAAAGGTGAAAGGAAGAGGGCACATGGAAAATACACATGAAAAAGTAGAGAAAGCAACATTTGCTGGTGGCTGCTTCTGGTGTATGGTTAAGCCGTTTGATACACAGCCAGGAATAATCGAGGTTGTCTCCGGATATACAGGGGGAACGAAGGAAAACCCTACGTATGAAGAGGTTTGTTCTGATACAACAGGTCATTACGAAGCCGTTCAAATTACATATAACCCAGACATTTTTCCTTATGAAAAATTAGTTGAACTCTTTTGGCAGCAAATTGACCCAACAGATGCAGGCGGACAATTTTATGATCGTGGAGAATCCTACCGTACAGCGATTTTCTATCATACGGAAGAACAGAAAAAAATTTCCGAAGAATCAAAGCAAAAGCTTAACGAAAGCGGGATTTTCACAAAACCTATCGTAACTCCAATACTTCCTGCAAAGGAATTTTACCGTGCTGAAGAGTATCATCAGGACTATTATAAAAAGAAACCTGAACATTATAACCGCTATCGCAAAGGTTCTGGAAGAGATACATTCATTAGAAAGCATTGGGCTGCAAAGGAATTTGAAGATGCGAAGAAAAATCTAACAGACATGCAATATTATGTGACACAGGAACAAGGCACAGAGCCGCCGTTTCAAAATGAGTTTTGGAACAACACAAAGGAAGGTATCTATGTCGATATTGTTTCGGGCAAGCCGTTATTTAGTTCTCTAGATCAATATGATGCTGGCTGTGGCTGGCCGAGCTTTACAAAGGCGATTGATGCGAAGGAAATCGTAGAAGAGCTTGATACATCTCATGGGATGATTCGTACCGAGGTTAGAAGTAATACGGCAGATTCACACTTAGGTCATTTATTTTATGATGGTCCCGGCCCAACTAGAATGCGTTTTTGTATCAACTCCGCAGCACTTCGATTTATATCGAAAGAAGATCTTGAAAAAGAAGGTTACGGGGAATATTTGAAGCTTTTTAGATAAATGGTTTATCTTTACAATATATGAGAGAAAATGACTATTTTCAAAATTGTTGGTTGACTAAGATAATGTACGATGCTATGATGAAATAGACCATTTTGTTGCGTTATATAAGTTTAAAGAAAGAAAGAACGTTAATTTCGGCAATTCTTCTGAAGTTATATGTGAATTTGTTTTAGATTTATGTAAGTGTACAATGGTTAAATTTTTCAATGCACAAATGGTTTGTGTGTTCATTTTAGGAGGCATATTTCATGCAAAATGGTAAAGTAAAATGGTTTAACAGCGAAAAAGGATTCGGATTCATCGAAGTACAAGGTGGAGACGATGTTTTCGTACACTTCTCAGCAATCACAGGCGACGGATTCAAAACTTTAGAAGAAGGTCAAGAAGTTTCTTTCGAAATCGTTGAAGGTAACCGTGGACCTCAAGCATCTAACGTAGTTAAATTATAATTTAACCCATAAATAAGATCGGAAACAGTCCTACATAGGTAGGGCTGTTTTTTTATGAGCTTTTGGTGGTGGTATAAAAGAGAGAGATGGGATTGCAGCCACAGGAATAATTTTGCGGTACATGCTTGGGCGGAAAAGTATTGAACGTGTATCGTAAGATTGCTGTAGTGGTACATGCATCGGTGAAAAAGTATAAAGCATGTACCGCAAGAGTAGTTTCCCGGTACACGCTTGAGTGAAAAAAATGATAGGCATGTACCGCAAGAGTAGTTTCCCGGTACACGCTTAAGTGAAAAAATGATGAGCATGTACCGCAAGAGTAGTTTCCCGGTACACGCTTGAGTGAAAAAATGAAGAGCATGTATCGCGATAGGGGTTTCGCGACACAAAAAAGCGTAGAGTGTGTACCCCAAAGCTAGGTTAGTGCTATTTCCTTCAAGAAAGTTTCTCTTTCACCAACTCAATAAAATTCTTAGCGGTCGTTGATACATAATGATGCTCTAGCCATATGACTCCTAAGGAAGAAATCAGGTTGGCATCTTTAATTGGTGCAGAGTGAAGAATGTTATCCCTGTACACATCCAATACGGATTTCGGAACAATGGTTGCTCCCATTCCACCTTTTACCATCTCCATTAATACATGCATATCCGAGCATTCTGCAATACTCGTAAATTTTAGCTTTTGCTTTGAAAATGCTTCATGAATGATATTATAGCTACCCAAGCCCTCAGTACTAGGAATAATGAGAGGCATTTGCGAAATTTCTTCTAATGAAACCATGTCAGTTTTCTTGTTGCTCACAAAAACGAAGGGCTCGCTAAGAAGGTGCTCATAAATGAAACCTCGATGTTCAAGTGGAAGCCTTACGAATGCCAATTCTATAGCCCTGTTTTTTACCATCTCCGCAAGATAGTAGGAGTCATTTTGAACAATTTTCAAAGTTACGAGCGGATATTTTTTATGAAAGGCTTGAAGCATGTCAGAAAATCCTGAAACAGACAGTGTGTTGATTCCTACAGCAAGAACACCCTTTGTTCCTTCTTCTGTTTCTTGAACTTCATTTTTAATTTCCTCTACACTGTTAACGAGATGTAATGCGCGTTGATAAAGAATATCACCTTTGTCGGTTAACTCCATTCTCTTTCCGTTGCGCTCAAATAATTTAACACCAAGCTCTTCCTCCAGTTGCTTCAGTTGCATGCTTAATGGCGGCTGAGACATGTGAAGGCGAGTAGCAGCAGCCGTAATATTCTTTTCCTCTGCTATTGCGATAAAATAGCGTAATTGCTTAATGTCCATTGTTTTCTCCTTCTATATGAAAAAAGTATGGTTTCTATATAAATTATATATTTTCCATATAGTATAGTCCATGTTATGCTTAGATTCGTTTGCAACGGATAGAAAGGTGATTAATATGGAACGATTTTTTAACTTAAAACAACATGGAACTACAATTGGAAAAGAATTTTCTGCAGGATTCATTTCATATATAACTGTAGTATACATTATTATTGTTAATGCAACGATTCTGGCAGTAGCAGGTATCCCTATGGAGGCGGGAATCATTGCAACCATCTTAACGAGTTTTTTAGGATGTGTAATCATCGGATTATGGAGTAACACTCCGATTCTTCTCATTCCTGGAATGGGGCTTAATGCGATGTTTACTTATACAATTGTGCAATCTGGGGGATTCACATGGCAGGAAGCACTGGCGATGGTATTCGTGTCAGGGCTGATCTTCGTGGTGATTGCTTTTACACCGCTAGCTAAAGTGATCACTTCATCAATCCCGAATTCATTAAAAGAGGCAATTACGATTGGTATCGGAGTTTTACTAATTTTAATCGGCTTTGACAATGCAGGTATTATCACAAGCTCTGAGCACACCTTACTTGCTATCGGAGATTTAAGCAGTCCAACTGTTATCACAACTTTTATTGGGTTGATTATTACGGTATTATTATTTATAAAAAATGTACCCGGTAATCTTTTATTAAGTATTTTGATTACATCCGTATTAGCGATTTGGTTTGGTGGAAGTCATATGGAAGGGTTTAGCTTAATGACTCCCGATTTTCAAGAATACTTTGGTGTGTTCGGCCAATTATCATGGGCAGAAGCGGGTAATATCGTCTTCTGGTTAACTTCTATTTCATTAGCGATGGTTCTCGTTTTTGAAAATATCGGCCTAATTCACGGACATAGCAACATGCTAAACCGTCCAGAAAGCAGTAAAAAATCCTTACAGGCTACTGCTGTTTCAGTTTTATCTTCTGGTATTTTTGGTACGAGTCCAACTGTTGCATCTGTAGAAACGGCAGCAGGCATCACAGCGGGAGGAAGAACGGGACTAACCAGCATCGTAACAGGAGTTATGTTTCTTGTTTCGATTCTTTTTATTCCAGTGATTAAAATGGTTCCGGCAAGCGCGGTTTCACCGATTCTCATCCTAATCGGCGTTCTAATGCTTCAAAATATTGTGAACATTAAAATGGATGATTTTACGGAGAGCTTTCCTGCTCTATTAATTATTGTGTTAATTCCATTAACCTATAGTATTGCGGACGGGATTGCAATCGGGTTTATTTTATACCCTGTGATGAAGCTACTAATGGGGAAAGGGAAGGAGATACATCCTGCACTTTATATGATTGCGATTTTATTTATTAGTAATTTTGTGATTCAATATGTGGTTTAAACAAAGCAGTCCTCTTTGGACTGCTTTTGTTGTTTTGGAGCCAAAATTTAAAACATACCATTTTCATTTGGAGAATTCTCTGGTATGAGTTGTCCAATATCCCATAATTCTATAATTTTGTCATCCTCAAAACGAAAGATGTGTACAACGGCCGCTCCTAGGTCATCTGGATTTTGCCTTATATGGGAGTAGACAGAAACCTTATCACCTTCTTGAATGGCAAGCTTCACCTCAAAAATTTTGTGAGGGTTTTGAACTGCATTTTCTTCCATGGCAAGCATGAGGCTTTCTGCATCACCGGTGAAAAAGGGGTTGTGGTGCGAAAAAATCGGACTTACAAAACTCTCGTATGCCTCGCGAATTTTTCCTGATACAACAAGATTTAAAAAGGATAATGCTTTCTCTTTATGAGTGAGTGGGGAATTTGACTCCTGTTCTGTACTCATTTTTTTACCTCATTTCCAAATATTATCTCTTCTGAAGTGTAAGTTAAAGAAAAATGTGTGTCAATCCATGTCACTGAATAGGATTCTATATTTTCTCCGATAATGAAGAAGGTGTAATTGTGTACTAGGTAGAAATTACATAGTGTAGATAAATTATTGAAAAGTAGGTGGGTATCGTGGGGAGATTAGTTCATTTTGAAGTTCATGTAGATGACATGGAACGTGCAAAAACATTTTATGGTGAGGTATTTGGTTGGAAGTTTGAAGATTGGTCTGACTATGCGGGGATGCCTTATTTTGGGGCAGTAACCGGTGATGAAAACGAACTTGGTATTAATGGTGCTCTGATGCAAAGACAAGGTCCTCCGCCACAGGCAAACCAGCCACTGAATGGCTATGCTTGTACAATGGGAGTAGGAGATTACGATTCTACAGAACATAAAATTATAGCTAACGGCGGTAAGGTCGCAATGCCGAAGTACGCGCTGCCTGGAATGGCGTGGCAGGGCTACTATGTGGACACAGAAGGAAATATATTTGGAATTCATCAGCCAGACGAGAATGCGAAGTAGTTTTTATCATTAAAAGCCTTTCGCCCCTGATTGGGATGGAAGGCTTTCTATCCAATATGTATTAAGATTATCGATGCTGATCAAAAAGAATTTGATTCCCATCTGGATCTTCAAGAACAAAATGTGCGGGTCCTTCGCTTGATTCATCTGCTTCAGTCAGCACTGTAATGCCCTTTTCTTTAAGTTGCTTTTGGATATCTCGAACATCTGTGAAAGAATCGAGATTTTGCGCATTTTGGTCCCATCCAGGGTTAAAAGTAAGAATGTTTTTCTCAAACATCCCTTGAAATAATCCAATCACCGTATTTCCATTTTTCATAATTAGCCAATTTTGAGTTATATCTCCACCTAAGGTCTGAAATCCTAGATTTTCGTAAAAATCCTTTGATTTATGAATATTTTTTACATTTAAACTTACAGAAAATGCACCAAGCTTCATATTTTCTCCTCCTATCCTTTATTTAATTTAACTATAATTGAGTAGCCTACTATATACAACATAGCATGATATAACTTTCTGCTTTTAATAAAGTCTTTAATTTATAATATTGTTAGGTAATACTGATGAAATAATTCGAAATCGTGAAAGGTGATATGAATGGAAAAAGGAAGAACGATAGCTGAAGTTGATCAATATATTTTGAACTTACCAGAGGAAATTCAAAACCATACAGCTGTCTTAAGAAAAATCATTTTAAACGCCTCTCAAAATCTAGTTGAGGAATATAAATGGTCTATGCCTAACTACTCATATAATGGATTAGTATGTTATCTCCAGGCATCTAAAAAACACGTGAATCTAGGATTCCATCGAGGTATTGAACTCCAAGAAATGGACGTAAATAAATTATTACAAGGTTCAGGCAAAGGTATGAGGCATATAAGAATTAATAAAATGGAAGAAATCCAGCCGGAGGTTTTTGAGGAATTAATCAAAGAAGCTATAGCTTTGAATGGGAAATAGACTGATGTGTGAACGGCCTTAGGCCTATAGAATATAGAGCTAAGGCCCCTAAATCATATTTATTATATCCACAGTCTACTAATGACAACCTAGCTTGACTGACGAACAATATGGTCTGCTACTCGTATTGCTAAAGCAGTGTTAGAAAGTGTTGGTCCTGCTGCGGTTAAGCTTGGAAGAGCGCTGTTGTCTGCAACATAAAGACCTCGAACTCCATGTATTTGACCATTACGATTTGTTGCTGAAGTATTAGGATTATTCCCCATTCTACATGTACAAGACTCATGCATATCTGCTCCTGGTGGACGCAGGACTAAACTAGACTCATCTAGGGTGACTCCCATCGCTCTTGCAGCATCTCTTATCCCTTGTTCTACTTTTTGGGCTGTTTGACGATCTTTTTCACTTAAAGAGTATTCAACTTGTTGTAATGGTACACCATACTCATCCCGCCTAGAATCAAGGTATACACGATTTTCTGGTCTGGATTCAACTCTTCCAAAGGCTGCGTAAACAACCATTAACTCGTTCTTCAACGCTTTATCTTCAAATTGCTGGTACGACCAATATTGGTCTGGACCTAGAATCTGAATTTGATAAGGATCTTCTTCTGTTTCGAATTTTAAAATCGATAAATTTCCAAGACGATCAGAAAACTGTTCTCGTCTAACTGTTCCAATTCCGATCATTGATACATGTCCTGTTAAATAACGTCCAATCGCTTGTACCGGAATACTAGAATTCAATAAGATACGTGGAGTTTCTAAAGTACTAGCTGATATTACAATATTTTTTGCACGAACAGTATAGTTTGATTTCGTTTCTGTATCAATTACCTGGACACCAGATACTCTGTTTCCATTTTGGGTAGTATTAACCTTATGAACAAAAGCATTTACAGCAAGATCATAAGGACGGTCTAGTTGCCCCATTGCAAGTGAATTAATCGAGCTATACCAAGGATTTGAATGGACCTCTCCCTGTCTAGAAGGAGACAAATCAATAGCAAGTGGCATATTTTGAGCTTCCAATATACCTGCAGCATGAAGCCTCATTAACATTCGATCCTGCATCGATGAACCTTTTGCCCAATCTGTTGTGACATGTAATAAGGTCTCAGCCATTCGATAGTAAACATCAAGTTCTTTGCGATTAATCGGCCATTTTCTTAATTCTTCTTCAATCGGTCTCGGTGTTGCCGCATTCCAAAACAACGATCTTCCCCCAAGAGCATAGACCATCGTGGCACCGGAAAATTGAGGTAATCGTTGACCAATAGGAGTGGAATTCACAGGTACAAGTACATCACGTGATGTATTTACATTTTGTGTAGGTATATTTTGTGCATGGGAATGAAATAATTTATCTCCCATTTCAAGTATAGCGATCTTTTTTGCGCCTTGATTTTTCCAGATTTGACAAAGTCTTTGTAAAACAGCACCTCCTCCAGGACCGCTTCCAACAATGACCACATCGTATTCTGTCTTAGCAATCTCAGAAATAGGTTTCGTATTAATCCAGTTATTCTTATACCTTATAACCATTGAACCCCTAACTCTCCCATAAATAATTTACCAACTTATCTTATGTAGGGCTGCTTGACCATTATGTTTGAAGGGCTAAATAATATGGATACTTGTCCCTTTCATTTTTTAAGGTATACTAAAACCAATAAAAACAATGAAGGATTGGGTTGGGGGATATCATATGGACTTTGAGGTTATTATCGTGGGTGCTGGTTCGATGGGCATGGCCGCAGGCTACTATTTATCGAAAAAAGGGAAACGTGTTTTGTTAATAGATTCACACGATCCGCCACATATAGAAGGTTCCCATCACGGGGAAACAAGAATTATTCGTCATGCTTATGGTGAAGGAGAAAGTTATGTTGAGATGGCACTCAGGGCACAGGAGCTATGGAATGAGCTTCAGGAGCTGTCGGAAGAAGATGTTTTTATAAATACAGGGGTTATTAATATTGACCAACCTGATTCAAAGTTTATTCAAAATGTAATTAGTAGTGCTGAAAAATATTCGTTAAATGTGGATCAATTATCTGCTGCACAAATTAATCAAAGGTGGCAAGGATTTAATGTTCCAGATGGCTACATCGGCTGTTATGAACTGGATTCAGGTGTTTTGATGAGTGAGAATTGTATACGTGCATATAAAAAAGAGGCAATAAAGAATGGAGCTATTCTTAAACCGAATTCACCTGTGACATCCATCTCCATTTTTGAGAGTCATGTACAGGTGAACACAGAAAAAGATAGCTATACAGCTGAGTCACTTATTTTTACACCGGGAGCTGGTACTAGAAGGCTACTTCCGTTAATTGGATTAGAGCTGCCGTTACAAGAAATAAGAAAAACGTTTTCGTGGTTTGAATCAGATGAGGAAATCTATCATTCTGATACTTTTCCTGCTTTTGCATTTCAATTACCTACTGAAACGTTTTACGGTTTTCCAAGTATTAACGGAGCAGGTGTCAAAATTGGGCGACACGACGGAGGCCAGCCTAGAGATATGGGTAAAGCAATTGAAGAATTCGGCACCTATGAGGAAGATGTAAGTGATGTTGGTCGTTTTGCGGAGCGCTATATATCTAAGGTTGGGTATCACAAAATGGGAAGGGTATGTACGTATACGAACACTCCTGATGAGGATTTCATTATTGATACACATCCTAATCACGATCATGTCGTGATTGCTTGTGGTTTCTCAGGTCATGGGTTTAAATTTAGTAGTGTTGTAGGAGAAATCTTAAGTGACTTAGTTACAGAAGATCGCCAAACAAAGTTTGATATTCGTCCCTTTTCCATTCAGCGATTTAATAAATAAGCGTTTAGAAAAAGATAAGGAAGCCCGCATTCATTTGGGTTTCTTTTTTTATAGTGAATATACTTAATTTTTAATAAATTCAAGCAATACGATTGACATCTACAATCTACTTTTATTAATATTATGTTATATAAACGGAAATTCAATAAACGTAATACGACGGATGTAGTACATGGGGAGTGAGGAGTTTGAAGCTTAGAGCAAAAAGAAGTGAACTCGTGGAAGTAGCAAAGGGGAATCTAGCCGCCGATTTATATATTAAAGGCGGTACTGTAATCAATGTATATTCTGGTGAATTTTTAAAGCTGAATGTAGCTGTATATAAGGATAGTATTGCGTATGTCGGTAAAAGTGAAGCGATGGTTGGCGAACATACAAAAGTCATAAATGCTGAAGGAAAGTATGTATCTCCTGGGTTTATTGAGGCCCATTCCCATCCATGGGTAATCTACAATCCAATCAGTATTACGAGCAAGGTGTTACCACTTGGTACAACAACGTCGGTGAATGATAATCTCTTTTTCTATTTACATATGGGAGCTAAAGGCTTTAAGGACATGGTTCATGATTTAAAATCGTTGCCCGGAAATTTTTTATGGCTTGTCAGGCTAGTTTCTCAGGCGGATTATCCGGGAGAACGCGAGTGGTACAATCATCAGGATATTCAGGAGCTCCTAGCTATGGAGGAAGTTGTTGGATCAGCAGAAGTAACCCGTTGGCCGCTACTTTATAATGGAGACCCATTTTTACTAGAAACAATGGACTATGTAAAAGAAATCGGAAAAATATCCGATGGCCACACATCAGGTTGTTCCTATGACAAATTAAATGCAATTGTTGCAGCAGGTGTGACGGCTTGTCATGAAGCAATTACAGCAAATGAAGCTCTAGACCGTCTTCGTTTAGGCATGTGGACGACGTTACGAAACAGTTCACTCCGACCTGATTTAGAAGAAGTTATTAAAATGATCACAGAAGGAAACGTCAACACAAGTCGAATTGTGATGACAACTGATGGCCCACATCCAGGATTCATTGATAGGGAAGGATTTGTCGATGGACTTGTCCGTCAAGCGGTAGAACTTAGAGTGCCTGTGATGGATGCGATTCAAATGGTGACAATCAATGCAGCAACTTATCTCCGACTTGAAGATTATATTGGTGGGATTGCACCAGGAAGAAAGGCCGACATCATATTGCTTCCTAATCTTGTCGACTTCCGCCCTGAATTAGTCGTTGCTAGTGGAGAAATCGTTGCGGAAAATGGTCAATTATTGGCAACGATGCCGGAAATGGACTGGGCGAAATACGTTGTTCGTGAAGCATTTGAATTTCCGAAATCTGTACTAGAGAATCCAGAACTCTATCAATACCCTCATCCAAATGAAAATGAACCATTACCCGTTTCCTATTTTAAAAGTAATGTCATTACTTCAAGGAAGGACACAATGATTCCTTCAGTAAATGGGTTTGCCGATCTGTCAGGTCATGAAGGGCTTGTGTATTCGGCATTGATTGACCGAAGAGGGAATTGGGTAAGTAGAGCTGTTCTGGAAAGATTTGCCATTACACTTGATGGGATGGCCTCAACGTATAATACGACGACAGAATTGCTTGTTGTTGGTAGAAATCCACAAGCAATGACAAAAGCAGCAACACGAGTACATGAAATTGGCGGGGGAATTGTCATTGTGGATGGTGATGAAATCATCCTCGAAATCTCCTTACCGCTAACGGGGATGATGACAACTAGCCCATCATTTGATAAGGCGGTTGAATACCATGATGAATTGTTGAAAACCTTGCAGGAGCGGGGATTCCCATTCCATGATATTTTGTATACTTTATTATTCTTAACATGTGATTTCCTTCCGGGATTACGGTTGGTGCCATATGGGTTGTATGAGGTGAAGAGGGACGATATTTTGTTGAAGGCAGAGCCGTTTTTTGCAAGAAAAGTTACGAAGTGATTTGGTAAAAACCTACAAACAACGAAATATCAATGTTTGTAGGTTTCTTTGTTGCTAGGAAACTGTATTCCTAGATATCTTTCATATTATCATGAAATTCTTCAGCAAGAAACTCTAGCAATGCCTTCACCGCAAAGGACTGGTATCTGTCTTTTTTCGTTATAACAACAAGTTCCCACATTGGCGGTGCTTCTAGTGGAATCATATTAATTTGAGATTCATCCATTTTTGTATAAATTGATTTAGGTAGAAGTGTGATCCCGAGTTGTGCAATCACAAGTTCCGTTATTAGGTCCCATTGAGAACTTACATAAGCGATTTTAGGGGAAAAGCCTGCATACTGACAATGTTGTATGATTAAATTATGTAGCGCGAATTCTTGGTTGAAGAGAATAAAAGATTCATTTTCTAGTTGTTCTAGTTTTACTGATTTCTCATATGATAATGGATGAGTAGGGTGAGTATAAAGCATGAATTCCTCTTTGATAAATGGGTAGACCAAAAATTTATTGTAATCCGTAGGGTTTACAACAATACCCACGTCAACTTGTCCCTTGTCTACTAAATGTTCAATACGTTTGGCTCCAAGTTCTATTAATTCAAGTGAAACTTGCGGATGCTTCATCCCAAATTTTCCGGCAATGGTTGGGAAAAATAGTGTTCCAATTAAGGGAGGGATCCCAATTTTAATATTCCCGGTCGGTAGGTTCATTAAGTCGTCTAATAATGTATGAAGTTCATTAGTGGTACCTAGTATTTTAGATGCTTGCTTATAAACGATTTCACCGGCATCTGTTAACACCAGCTTTCTGGTTGAGCGTTCGAATAACTCAACCTTGAGTTCTGTTTCTAATTTTTTAATGGACTTGCTTAAGGTTGGTTGCGAAATATAGGTGTTAACTGCTGCTTTTGTAAAACTACCGTAATCTACAACTTCCATAAAGTAGCGTAAATCTTTTAACTCCATTGGACCACCTACTATTCCATTTCGTAATAAAGTTTATTCTTTATATTCATTTTACTGATAAATCATTGTATTGTAAAATTTTAATTAGAAGATATAGAAAATTAGGACAAATAAATAATATACATATAAACGGGAGGGGAAACGATATGAAAACAATATTTACAAGCTTTGAAGAAGCTGTAAGCGGTATTAAAAATGGAATGACCCTTATGGTAGGTGGATTTGGGCTCGTTGGAATTCCAGAAAATCTGATTCAAGGCATACGTAATACAAACGTTAAGGATTTAACGATTATCTCGAATAACTGTGGTGTAGATGATTGGGGACTTGGGATTCTATTGCAAAATAAACAAATCAAAAAAATGATTTCTTCGTATGTAGGGGAAAACAAAGAGTTTGAAAGACAGGTTTTGAGCGGTGAGCTCGAGGTTCAACTCGTTCCACAGGGATCATTAGCTGAAAAAATTCGTGCTGGTGGAGCCGGGATCCCTGCCTTTTACACGCCTGCAGGGGTAGGAACTCCAATCGCTGAAGGTCGTGAAACAAGAGAGTTTAACGGAAAAGAATATTTACTAGAAGAAGGATTAACAGCAGATTTTAGTTTAGTAAAGGCATGGAAAGCTGATAAACTAGGAAATTTAGTCTATCGAAAAACAGCTCAAAACTTTAATCCAATGATGGCCACTGCAGGTAAAATCACCATTGCTGAGGTAGAGGAAATTGTTGAGGTGGGCCAACTCGACCCTAACGAAATTCAAACACCAAGTATTTATGTTCAAGGAATCATTGTAGGTAAGCATGAAAAACGAATTGAACGTTTAACGATTAGAGATTAAGGGGGCAGACGATGTCTAATAACGTAAGAGTGAAGATAGCACAAAGAGCTGAACAAGAAATCCAAGACGGAAATTATGTGAATTTGGGAATTGGAATGCCAACAATGGTGGCCAATTATATTTCAGACAATAAACATGTGGTTTTACAATCAGAAAATGGGTTGTTGGGAATTGGACCATATCCTACAAAAGAAGAGGTAGACCCAGACCTAATCAATGCAGGGAAGGAAACCGTCACAGCGATGACAGGTGCCAGCTTTTTTAGCAGCGCAGAATCCTTTGCGATGATTCGCGGCGGACATATTGATATTGCAATCCTAGGCGGAATGGAAGTAGCTGAAAATGGAGATTTAGCTAACTGGATGATTCCTGGAAAAATGATTAAAGGTATGGGTGGGGCGATGGATTTAGTTCACGGTGCCAAAAAGACGATTGTCATTATGGAGCATGTGAATAAGCATGGGCAAGCGAAAATCCTCAAAGCATGTAGCTTACCACTTACTGGACAAAAGGTAGTTGATCGAATCATTACGGATAGAGCTGTTATTGATGTTTCGAAGAATGGTTTGAAATTGGTTGAGGTGGCAAAAGGGTATAGTATTCAGGATGTTGTTGAATCGACTGAAGCTGAATTGATTGTTTCTGAAGATGTAAAGCTAGAAGCTTATTAAATGGTAAAAAACCTCCAAACATTCGTGTTTGGAGGTTTTTTGTACGTAAAAACAGATAGCTCAACAAATCATTAGAGGAACAATTTTTATTATGGTTAAATAATGGTTAGTGATAAAAATAAAGAAAATCAGGTGAGGATATGAATTGCAATCAACAACCAGAAGACAACATAAAAGAAGAAAATTATAAAGTATTTGTTTACTGAGCAATTATTTTACAGTTGGAAGAAATGTTTATGTATAATCGTTTGTTTATGGACGATTCCGACTAATGTGTCAATCGTATATAAAAAACTAATAAAGTTAATTTTTTGAGTTATTCAGAGTGTTTACATTAATGATTTATTGAAGTGTATTCAAGAAATCAATAATATGTAAACTAAATCATTCTTCATATAGAACATTTTTTTCGGACAGACATGAAAATAGGTCTTTTATAATAAGTATAATTGACTGTTATCAAGAGGAGGAATCTGTGTGAAAAAATTAGTGAGCTTAATAATCGGCGTTGTAGTTTTATTTGTGATGTCTTCAGTTGTTGGGGCGGAAGGTAAATCAGAAATAGCAGAAGCTAGACAAGGAACGGCTAAGTATCATAATGTGCAAAAAGCACTTAAAGATGGCTATTTACCTACAGACTTTTTTGTGGAAGTCCCAGGATTAGGTGTAATGGGATACCATTATGTAAATCCAAATCTTATCGATGGGGTAGTAGATGCATCCAGTCCGGAAGTCTTACTTTACGTACCTAAGGGAGGCGGTGGTTTACAATTGGTTGGTGTTGAATATTTATCTGAAACTCCTAATTCATTGTTTGGTCAAGAATTTGATCCTCCTGGTGCAGTTCCGGAGTATTCGCTACACGTATGGATTTGGAAAAATAATCCTAACGGTATGTTCTTCCCATTTAATCCGAGTTTAAAATACAAGTAACAACCATACAATTAAATTTGGGTTTAAAACAGTCATCATTACTCAAAACTTTAATGAAAGAAAAAAACCTACAAACGCCGAAAAAAATGTTTGTAGGTTTATTATTTTAAGAAGATAGTTAATCAACAATCGTGATAATGGGTGGCTTTTCTAAAAATTGAAATAGATTTGGACCATCTGCTTCTGCTTCTCTTGCTTCAGGGCTTGCAAAGGCTTCAGTTAGTTTTTCCATATTCTCAAACTCTAAGACTGTTACTAGATATAGGTTTAAGTTCGTATTTTGTGAATCAATGACACGATGAACGGAATCTTTTAAAATGTTTGGGATTTTTCGTCCTAGTGGGACATGAAGATTAAAATAATGTTTGTCAAAAGCCTCTTTATCCTTTGGTTCCTCATACATAATGATCATTTTCGCCATATTCATCCACTCCTCTTTTTCTTTTTCTAGTAAACTATATTCATTTGCTAGCAGAATATTCGTGGTTTGTTCGCCATTAAGAATTTGGTTGAATGAAACTGATTGCAAAGTATTAGACAGGAAGAAATTTGAACTGTCTTACTCTGAAAAATTTATAACATAAGGAAAGGGAGTCAGTGTAAAAACACCAACTCCCATTTTGTTGTGCCCCTGCCAAGGAATTCTATTTTATCACATTTAGGGACATGGAGACAGGTTCACTGACCCAACACATGGTTATAAATTACAATTAATCAGTATTCATTTAATATTCTTTCATTTATACTTGAAGTAAAAATAAGGGAATGCGGAAGTGTGATATCCATGAATGATTATTTAATATCGGATTGTGCTAATTGTTTCGCGTTATGTTGTGTAGCCCTACCTTATGCTAAATCAGCAGATTTTCCATTTAATAAAGATGCAGGTGAGCCATGTCGAAACTTATGTTCAGACAATCGTTGCGATATTCATGAACGATTAAGAGGAAAAGGGTTTCGTGGATGTGTTTCTTATGAGTGTTTTGGGGCTGGACAACATGTATCACAGACCATTTTTGAAGGTCGTGATTGGAGAGAAACACCAGAGCATGCCTCAGAAATGTTTGAAGTGTTTCCACTCGTTCAACAACTACATGAAATCCTTTGGTATCTCAATCAAGCGCTTTGCTTGGAAGAGACAAAGTCATTTCATTCAAGTCTGCAGGACAAGTATAATGAAACGTTAAAATTAACAGAGAAAACGCCTGAAGAAATTTTAAAGTTTGACATTGTCGTACATAGAAGTACGGTAAATGAATTATTGCTGAAAACAAGTGAAGTGTACCGTAAGGATATAGCTAAAAACATGAAAAGAGGACTAGATTACGTAGGAGCAAATCTAAAAGGGGCAGATTTACAAGGTGTTAGTTTACGAGGAACACTAATGATTGCTGCTAATTTAAGTCATGCTGATTTACGAAAAGCTGATTTTATTGGCGCTGACCTCAGGGATGCAGACCTTAGCAATGCAAACTTAATTGGGGCTATTTTTCTAACACAATCTCAACTGAACTCAGCTAGAGGGAATGTACAAACAAAAATACCAAATTACTTAAAGAAACCAAGTCATTGGTTAGGATAAAAATGAGTGGGACAGTACCCCTTAGTCCCAACTATTTTTTTATTACCGTCTTCACCATAGAGTCTGCTCGGTTAAATCTGATAATTTCGAGGAGCTGCTCCGCCATGAAATGGGGACTGTACTTAAATCCGCCATTAGTTAGCATGGATTTCCTTGTCATATTTAAAACACCATTATTCAGGTAAAAAAATGAGAGCCAGCAAAATAGTTGACTCTCTTTTTGGTACTTCTAATAAAGTAATTTTTTTAATGTTTATCTTTACTTTTATCAACCTTTTTCCAAAATTCTTTTGCGATGATTTGATATCCTTCAGAACTTAAGTGGATATTTTGAGGATTTGGAATATAGGTTTCGTAGTTTTTGGCAATTACCTTACCTGTCGGAATAAAAGTATCATTGTTTAATACGACAGCAGTTTCGATTACTTGATTTAATCCATCGAGTAGAGGGATTAAAAATTCTTTTTCTTGATCTGAAGCATATGGGAATGGGAAGTAGTAGCCCATTACATACACTTTAGCATCAGGGTTTAATTGTTCAATAGTACTCAAGATAATAGATATATTAATACCAACTTGTTTAGTTGCCTGTGGAATTTCTTTTGGAGTACGAATTAACGGTAATAGATCGTTCGCACCAACATCAATTGTTACGTATTCGGCCTGCCTAATTTTTGTTTGAACTTCAGGTTTACTGGTAACATCGATTAAAACATTTGCTGAAGTATAACCAGGTACCCCTAAATTAGCAAAATTGACTGTGTACTGAGACTGTTCAAAACGATCAACCAAATAATCGGTGTATCCCTTACCACTTTCATTATACGGTGTTGTACCTGCGGCTAATGAGTCTCCTAATGCTACATAATCAATGTTCTTTTTAGCGGGGCCTTTCGCAAAAGCTGTTACTGGTACTGTTAGGAACAAAGCAAAGACAATCAAACTAAGGAAAATTTTTCTTTTCATTTCAACTCCTCCTTTTTGTTCTTAATTAAGAACTACCTAGATTATAACAATTTATATAATAACTTGTAAATGTGTTGTGCTGTGAAAGATATTAATTTTGTTATCAAGTCAGTAGGAGGCAATCCAATTCATTGTTAAATTTGTAAAATTCATCCCCACTTAATTCGTAAAGGGTTTCATTTTGAGGTGCCTTTCTTAAATTATGTACAAAAAGATGTCTTGTCCTTTATCAAGTAAACATCAAAAGTAACATAAGCGGAGGATTTCCAGTTTTTATGCAGAATGGTGCTTATCTAGATCGGTACGGATACTTTTCATCCTAGTAGAGGGAATCCTGAACAGGACTGAAAAAACTCAGTCCTGTTTTTGTTCTTGCTTTTTCATATCAAACATACCTGTTGAAATATCATTTAGTTTATTGAGAAAACGGTTAAAGCCAAATCCGACAAAAAAAGCGACACTGACCTGCGCATATGGACCTTTAAGATTATCGGCGAAATCAATCATTAATATGCCACTTTCAATTAAATTGACGGCAATGACAGCTGTACCTGTTGCAAACAGTGGAAAGAAAATATACATGATCCAGTGCCGAGGATCGATAACTTGATCGTTCATATAATGCGAACAGAACATATAAAGATGCCTAAGCGATCCACCTATGGCGCCAGCGAAAAAATAATACAAGAAGGGTTCAATTTCTATTAACTTGGGAAATGTTTCTTCAAATGCACCAATCCACAATGCACCAACAGCTATAAAACTCCCGAAAAACAGTATTGAAAGGTACGATAAAATCAGTATCTTTAACCATCTTTTCATAAGAACACCCCATTTTAAACATTTTATGGGTGGGCATAGAAAAAGGTGACTGGGACAATGGAACTGTCCCTCTGTCCCAGGATTGTGTAACTTTTTGGGTTTTGATTCGTAGGTATTGGGGTAGGATTTTTATGAAGGAGATAGTACATATGAGAAATGAAGATAATGGGTTGAAGCCGTTTTTACGATTAATTTTATCTACGAATATTCCGAAGGCTGCTTTGACTGTCGGATTAATCGGGAGTATTATTACGACATTTGTGGGTCTTTCGATTCCGTTATTAACAAGGGAGCTTGTAGATGGATTTTCCGGTTTATCAATTAACGCCACGCTCATTGCGATAATTGCAGCGGTGTTTATTTTACAGGCTGTGATTGACGGAGTATCGACCTATATGTTAGCAGCAGTCGGTCAGCGAATTGTTGCACGGTTGCGTGAAAAAATGTGGGAGAAGCTTATTCGTTTGCCAGTCAGCTATTTTGATAAGCAACAAAGCGGGGAGTCTGTCAGCCGGGTAGTCAACGATACTGGAATTGTAAAAGATTTAATTTCACAACATTTCCCACAATTTATTACCGGAGTCATTTCGATCATTGGGGCACTCATCATCTTACTTATAATGGACTGGAAAATGACGCTTCTCATGCTTATTTCCGTACCGCTCACATTGGTCATCATGATGCCGTTAGGGAAAAAGATGGCGAAAATCTCACGTGGCTTACAGGATGAAACCGCAACTTTTTCAGGTAAAATTCAACAAACAATTAGTGAGATTCGCTTAATGAAATCATCAACTGCTGAAGGCTTTGAAGAGGAAAAAGGAATCAGCGGGGTTCGAAATTTGCTTACATATGGGCTAAAAGAGGCGAGGATTTTTGCACTGATTGGTCCAATCATGTACACCATTGTCATGATTGTCATTGTCATCATTATCGGATATGGGGGAATTCGTGTCGCAAATGGATCGATGACAACAGGTTCTCTTGTCGCTTTCTTGCTTTATCTGTTTCAAATTATTTTTCCAATCACATCATTTGCGATGTTTTTCACCCAACTTCAAAAAGCAAAGGGAGCAACTGAACGAATTATAGATATCATTGAACTTCCATTAGAAGAGGGACAACAGGGAAGAGACATCGATATTTCAAACCTACCGATTCATGTTGAACATGTGTCCTTTGCCTATAGTGATGAGGAAACAGTAATCCTGGATGTGTCCTTTGAAGCGAAGCCTGGCCAAATGATTGCCTTCGCGGGACCGAGTGGTGGTGGTAAAACAACGATGTTTGGTTTGTTGGAACGTTATTATGAGCCTACATCGGGTGAGATTCGAATTGGGGACACACCAATCCACGAGCTCTCATTGGAATCGTGGCGAAGTCAAATCGGCTATGTGTCACAGGAAAGTGCGATGATGGCCGGAACCATTCGGGAAAATTTATGCTATGGACTGAAAAATGCACAACACATTTCAGATGAACTTTTATGGGAAGTCACAAAAATGGCCTATGCTGATGAATTCATTCGTGAATTCTCACAAGGGCTAGATACAGAAGTAGGCGAGCGCGGTGTAAAATTATCAGGAGGACAAAGACAGAGAATTGCGATTGCAAGGGCGTTCCTTCGAAATCCAAAAATTCTCATGATGGACGAAGCAACCGCAAGCCTTGATAGCCAATCTGAAAGCATCGTTCAAGAAGCACTTTCACGATTAATGGAAGGACGCACGACCTTCGTCATTGCCCATCGATTGTCAACCATCGTCGATGCTGACCAAATCATTTTTATTGAAAAAGGTAAAGTGACAGGCAAAGGTACGCATCAGGAATTGATAGAGACGCATGAGCTGTACCGGAGCTTTGCGGAACAGCAACTGACATGAGTATTAGCAGTTGATTTTTTAGCACAGGAGGAAATTTAGGGAAAACACTCACAAATGTTGTTGTATCAATGTTTGTGAGTGCTTTTTATTGCCAAAAAGTCTATTTTATTTTTTACTAATGGACTCGACTATATTTTGACCATCTACATTCTCATAAAATTTCACGACAACTGCATCATGTTCCTTGAATCCATTTGTATTTACTTCAGATACTCTAAATGCCATTGGTCCTGATTCTGTTGCAACTTCAATTGATTGGTGATCAATCCAACCTGTGATAGTTCCTTTAATTATATGTGATGTGACTTCTTCTTTTTCATCCACTGGACGAGTTACTTCAGCATCTTTTTTCTCTTGTACAACGAATTTTGGTTCAACATCATTATTCGTGTTGGCCTCTGCTCCGTATGTTATAACTCCAAATATTCCGCCCACAATTGTCAAACCAAGTACACCCACAGCAATTAAATTTTTCATTTGTTAACACTCCATATTCACAATAAATTGTTTTACCAATGACTTAGACGGAGATGTTACCAAATAGTTACAACTTCTTTTCTGAATATTTTAAAGGTAATTTGGACGGGATTGGTTACAGAAATTGTTATTATGTTACTAAAAAATCACATCCAATATATGCGATGTGATTTATTGAGGCTTTATAAGATTTTTCTAGTATTTAAGATTTTAATAATTCGTTCGTCCAATTCCTTATACGAAAATGCCGTTTGAATTTTCATTTCTTCACTATTTTGTATTAGCTTAGTTGGTTGATTAGTTAAGATTGAGTGAATATAAAGATCTAGTTTTTTGTACATCTTTTTTCCCCCTTTTTACATTAAGATATGCTTCAAAATTGCAAACATGTCCGTGAAAAAGGTAGAAAGTAGAAGACTTTTGGGAATAAGAGAACTCCCAAATGCCCCTGTCAAATCTCTGAACAAAGTATATTTGATTCACTGTTTCTTTACATTCGTTCCCGCAATCAAGAAAATAAACTTAGGCCTTTTTTAGTGGGACGAAGAGACAGGTTTTTTGACCCAGAAGGGACAGTAACAACGCTCCGTCCTAAATTCATTTACTAGAATTATTCCTTATTTTGGATGGTTTAATTACATATGTACACTCCCATTTTATCTTCTTTCATATCCTAATAAAAAAGGAAGGAAGTAAAACTATGGGAAGGAAATGTAATTGTGATTGTAATTGCAATGAACTTTGTAGTTGTTGCGATTGTATCATGTTCTCATCAAAAACCGGACGACCTGGACCTCCGGGTGAAAGGTCCGAATGGACCTCGAGGAGAAACTGGCCCGACCGGTCCAAAAGGTGAACCTGGACCACCTGGCATTCTACCATTAATTAATCCAGATAATCCATGTGATTGTTCCTCATCGTTTGCAATTAATCAGGAGATAACTCTAGAGTTTAGAACTTTTACTGAACAAGGAACAGAAATCCAAACTCAATCCGGGATCTTAACTTTTGCTGGAAGCACCCTGCCCAAATTGTAATAACACAGGTAATAATTTTTCACTTATTTTCACGGATACAGAATCCTCTGACGGCATAAGCACTTTTTCCTTTAATCCTCTGTCAGTAAATGTTAAGCAGTGTATAGAAAACTATTTTATTAGTGAAAAAATCCCAAGTAGCACTTACCAAGAAATAACTGCATTTGGATTATACAACCCAACGATTAATCCTCCTAGATATGCTAACTTTTCCTTGATTTTCCTTGAGAACAACAACCCAAGTGAACCTGACCTTATGTTCTTTTCATTTGAAACAATCATTATTGAGCCGACATTAAGTATTAGTAGTCTTGGAGATCCAAATTGGGAAGGTGCAGTCCCGATACCAGATAATAGTTTATCTATGACGTTGTGTTCGGATGAATAAAAATCAAGGTATAAAAGAAGAAACAGAGTGAGTTCTCTGTTTCTTCTTTTATAATCCCAGTTATGCTAAGAAAACAATTCAGGGTCCTCTTTAAGTATATGAGTGAGCAATTCGGTCATTTTAACAGTATCGCAAACCCTTACTGTCGCATCGCCAAATTGACCTTTGTACATCACCTGATTATTAAGGAAAACCTCGTCAACCCGTTCGTACTTTTCAGAGGTGTGTCCGACATGTCTTCTTTGTGGGATAGAAATTTCAGTTTTATCGGGTAATATACTATAAAGTTGTTCGTGAGAATCGGTTAATCGACCTGGTATATCGAGCCATTCCTCAACACCATGAATATACGTACATCTTCGTAAGTCGACTCCTATTAACAAAATGGTCGCCTTTTGATCTAATAATTTCCCCCAACTCGATCCACGCGCACAAGGTGTGTCGAATTTTTCATTTCCTTCAACAAATTCATGAGCCCCTTTTCCTAATGCGGCTACAGAATGTGTGGGATGCCATGAGCGGACAACACCGGGACGTTTCCGGAAAAGTTCTGTTAATAGACCAACACAAGATGGTGACTCGTCTACATAAAATCGAGGGTTATCTGCTTTAATATAGGACCATGTATGGGTCGGAAAAACTAATAGTCCATTTTTCATATATTCAGACAAAGCGTCAAGGACGGTATCTGCACCACCCTCTACCTTGCCAATACTTTTCATCGATGAATGAACAAGCAACGTTCCATTCCCATCGATACCTAACTGTTTAAGATGATCTAGTAAGTCTTGTTTAGTGTACATTTCAATCTGCCTTTCTATCATTTTAGTAATAGAATATCATATATATAAAACTAGTCTATTGGAATGCGTGGGACATGGGGACAGGTACGTTGTCCCAAATAAAAAGCAAGTTAGCCATATTACGGCCAACTAGCTTTTGTTAAGGCCCCTCATGTATAGAAGTGAACTTTATCTAAAAATCTGGTCAATCACTTGAATTTCATCTGGTGTTAAAATCACATCTAACGTTTTTAAGTTATCTAAAACTTGTTCAGCTCGTTTCGCACCAGGTATTACAGCATCAATCTCGTCTCTGGTTAAATACCAAGCTAATACGAGGTGTGCGACTTCCACTTGTTTGTCATTTGCAATTTCACGAAGAAGTTCCACTTTCTCTAGGTTCTGCTTGAATGCCTCACCTTGTAGATGAGGCTTCTTTTTACGCGAGTCATTGAATGTGGTGTCTTTATTGTATTTCCCAGCTAACAAACCGGATGCAAGAGGGAAGTAGGGAACAAACGAAATCTTTTGTTCGGCTACGTATGGCAGTAATGCTTCTTCTGCGGAACGATCAATTAGGTTATATCCGCCTTGATAGACATCGACATATTCATCTTTATTGGCTTCTCTTATTTGATCTATTGAAAAATTAGATAGACCAATTGCACGAATGATTCCTTCCTCTTTTAAACGTTGTAAAGCTCCAACCGCCTCATCTATAGGTGTTTTTTCGTCAGGGTAATGGATATAGAATAAGTCGATATAATCGGTTTGAAGTCGTTTTAAGCTATCTTCGATGGCTTGACGCAAGAACTCAGGTGAATTATCAAATACAATTTCATTACCATTTTCACGATGCGCAGCTTTGGTAGCAATAATGAGATCGCCGCGATTACCAGTTTCTTTCATAACCTCTCCAATTAATTCTTCAGAACGACCTTTCCCATACCAATAGGCAGTATCAATGAAGTTAGTTCCATTGTTAATCCCAACACGAACTAACTCTTTTCCCGCTTGTTCATCAAGATTTGGGTATAGATTATGTCCTCCAACAGCATTTGTACCAAGACCAATTGGGTTTATGTATAGATCTGTTTTACCTAGTTGCACTTTTTTGGTCATTTTCATAACCTCCTTTAATCTATAAAATGCTTATTTCTTTATTTTACCATTACCTTTTCAAAATGCTGAATGTTTTGGCTTTTATTACCTGATTTTTACGCGTACCAATTCAAATATGAATCATGGAGTACGTGCGCGAAAAAGTCTGGCCACTGCCGAAAGCTTCTTTGACCCAAACCCTGTTTCCTCCCTTAATCTTATGTGATAAGATGGACAAGCCGCTACATAGAACGTAAAAAATGATAAAGGAGATGATGATAAGTGAATAAGGAATTTATTGAAGTTATTAATGGACGAGAGAACAATTTGAAAAATATTCATGTCCAGATTCCAAAGGGGAAAATAACGATTTTCACAGGGGTATCTGGGTCTGGAAAGTCATCCATTGTTTTTGATACAATTGCTCAGGAAGCTGGTCGACAGTTAAACGAGACTTTTAGTAGTTTTGCCCGTCAGTTTCTTCCAAAATACAGCAGGCCTGAAGCTGACGAAATTAATAATTTGTCCACAGCTATCATCGTGGATCAAAAACGACTTGGTGGAAACGCAAGATCTACTCTTGGTACGGTTACCGACATTCATCCACTTTTCAGATTACTATTTTCGAGGTTTGCTGAACCAAGTATTGGTTGGAGTAATGCATATTCCTTCAATGATCCAATTGGAATGTGCCCACATTGTGAAGGGATTGGCAGGACAATAACGATAAATCTCGATGCTGCGTTAGATAAGGAGAAATCCTTAAATGAAGGCGCAATTTTACTTCCAGGGTTTGGACCAGGCACGTGGCAATGGAAAGCATATGCCGAAACAGGTTTCTTCGACAATGATAAAAAAATCAAAGATTATACAAAAGATGAATTTGATAAGCTTGTTTATGCAGATGAGGAAAAAGTAGCAATAAGCTACATGAATGGTGAGATCAATACTACATATGTAGGCTTAGCTGTGAGGTTTATGCGCCAAAATGTGAATCGAGATAAAGATACATCGAAAGCTGCAGAGAAGAAGCTCAAAGAATTTACCACAACAGGTACATGCCCTAGCTGCAATGGGAAACGCTACAATGAGAAAGTCATGTCTTCTAAAATCAAGGGATATTCCATCTATGAGCTGACAGCGATGCAGCTGGATGAGTTATGTGATGTGCTTTTACAATTCAATGATTCAAATGCGAAACCAATTGTAGACGGGATTTTAGAACGTGTGAAAAATCTCTGTGATATCGGATTAAGTTATTTAACGC
Source organism: Bacillus sp. JJ1566 (assembly GCF_036962685.1). Classification (NCBI taxonomy): domain Bacteria; kingdom Bacillati; phylum Bacillota; class Bacilli; order Caryophanales; family Bacillaceae; genus Bacillus; species Bacillus sp. JJ1566. Next base: position 194,229 of record NZ_JBALOP010000025.1, read on the forward strand.
TGACACGGGAAACACCTACCTTATCAGGAGGGGAGTCTCAACGTGTTAAAATGGTGAAATATTTGTCCAGCAACTTAACTGGATTAATGTACATATTTGATGAACCAAGTACCGGACTTCACCCACGTGACGTCTACCGGTTAAATGAATTACTTGTGAAATTACGTGATAAGGGAAATACGGTTTTAGTCGTGGAGCATGACCCAGATGTCATTCAGATTGCAGACCATGTCATTGATGTTGGTCCGAATGCAGGTACGAATGGCGGAAACATTATGTTTAGTGGAAGTTACCAAGGCTTATTATCTTCTGATACACTAACTGCTAAGTATCTAAACAAGAAAATGGAAATTAATGTTACCCCTAGACCCTTTAATGAGTTTTTGGAGAGCAAAAAAAGTAGCCTCCATAATTTAAAAAATGTCAGTCTTCAGGTACCAATCGGTGTTTTTACTGTAGTGACGGGAGTAGCGGGCTCAGGAAAAAGCACGCTTGTAAACGAGGTTTTTGCAAAAGACTTTCCAGAGTCCATTCGGATCGACCAAAGCCAAGTACACGGTAATATACGTTCCAATCCAGCAACCTTTTCGGGTATTATGAATTCGATTCGAAAAGCTTTTTCTGATGCGAATAATGTGGAGAGTGGGTTATTTAGCTATAACTCTAAAGGGGCCTGTGAAAAATGTGGTGGAACAGGAACGGTAGAGCTTAATCTATCGTTTATGGATAAAATGGAAATGGAATGTAGCGAATGTCATGGCGATCGTTATAGACAGGAAGTGCTCCAATACCTCTATAAAGATAAAAACATAGTAGACATCATGGAAATGTCTGTGGCAGAAGCTGTGGAATTTTTTGAAGCAAAAGACATCCAGCGACAGCTAAAAAGTATGGCAACAGTCGGACTTGGATACATCTCATTAGGACAACCACTAAACACATTATCCGGTGGGGAAAGTCAAAGACTAAAACTTGCAAAAGAGCTAAACAAGAAGGGAAATATCTATATTTTAGATGAGCCAACAACTGGATTGCATCTATCAGATGTCTCCAATATTCTACTGATCATCGATAAATTAGTAGAAAAGGGTAACACAGTTATTGTCATTGAACATAACCTCGACGTCATTCGAAATAGTGATTGGATCATTGACCTAGGTCCAGATGGCGGTTCTGGTGGTGGAGAAATTTTATATGAAGGTCCACCAGCGGGTCTTAAGAATTGTGAACAATCTATAACTGCGAAGTATATCTAAATAGGTGTCTGTTCCTATGTTGGGGCAGACACCCTTTATAAAGTAAGGAGTGACCATTTGTGGCAATACATGTTGTACTATATCAACCGGATATACCTGCTAATACTGGAAATATTGCACTTACTTGTGCCGCAACGGATACAGCATTGCATTTAATTCGACCGCTGGGCTTTTCAACAGATGAAGAAATGATCAAACGAGCAGGTTTCGATTTCTGGCATTCTGTAGACATCAGGTATTATGACTCATTGGATGACTTTTTTTCGAAAAATCAAGGTGAGTTTTACTTTATTGAGACGTTTGGTGAAAAAACACATTCAGCCTTTGATTTCAGTGATGTAACAAAGGAGCATTATTTTATGTTTGGAAAAGAAACAACTGGTTTACCAAAAGAATTACTAGAAAATAATAAAAACCACTTTTTGAGAATACCGATGAATAACCATGTTCGTTCCCTTAACCTTTCGAATACAGCTGCAATATTGGTGTATGAGGCATTACGACAGCAGGGATATTCCCATTTAAAATAGGGACAGGTCCTTTGTCCTGCTTGCCTTTTCTAACCTGCTATGTTTAACTAGTATCTAGTAACTTAATAATCTAACAATTCGACTAGGGGAGCATGTAAGTGCTGAGAGATAGAAATATCGACCCTTTGAACCTGATCTAGGTAACACTAGCGTAGGGAAGTGGAGTTGGTATTTTTCGTGTAAACGAATAAATTTTGCCGAACCCATTTCTAGTCACTAGTGATGGTTTTTTTTTTCTCACCCTGATGTCAAAAGGAGAAAGGGGAAATGAAAGTGAGCAGACTATTTACAGATCGTTTGTGGAACCGAGTAGAGCCGATTTGGAATTCCTATTTGGAGCATCCATTTGTAAAAGGAATTGGCGAGGGCTGGTTAGAAAAGGAGAAATTTAAGCATTATATGAAGCAGGATTATGTGTATCTGATTGAGTATAGCCGCCTATTTGCGTTAGGGAGTGCAAAGGCCCCTGATTTAAAAACGATGTCCGTTTTTGCAAATCTTTTGCATGGCACTCTCGAGATAGAAATGGATCTTCACCGCCAATATGCCGCAAGATTCGATATCTCTCATGAAGAGCTTGAAGCAACCAAGCCCGCATCAACTACCACATCATACACAAGCTATATGCTGAACGTTGCCCAACTCGGGGGTGTTGAAAATGTTGTCGCAGCTGTCCTTGCCTGTGCATGGAGCTATAATTTTATTGGGAAAGAATTGGCAACATGGCCAGGTGCCAAGGAACATGAATTCTATGGTGATTGGGTGAAGATGTATTCATCCGATGAATTTACAGTGTTAGCGGAAGATTGTATAAACCTAATCAATGAAATCGCAAGCGAAAAACCAGAACGAGATTTAGCAGTACTGGAAGAAATTGTTGTCAAAACAAGCCTGTTTGAATACATGTTCTGGGATATGGCGGAAAACATAGAGGAATGGCCAAGCATATGATTAATAAACAAACAATCGCAAAGATGAAGGATTCAGTTATGATAGTTAACACTTCGAGAGGACCTATCATTCATACGGAATCATTAATTAAAGGGTTACAAAACTCAAAGATTCTTGCTGCTGGTCTTGATGTAATAGAAGATGAACCTGTAACTAAAGAAAATAAAATTCTAGAGTTTGAAAATGTTATCTTAACTCCGCACGTTTCATTTAAAACAGAGGAATCAACCAGAGAACTTCATAGACGTGTTGCGGAAACGGCATGTAAAGTTCTTAACGGTGAATTACCTAACAATATCCTAAATAGAAGTTAATAGAAAAAGAAAGAGATAGAACAAGTAAGTTCCTTAATCTCTTTCTTTCGTTTTACTAGCGGACAAGTTTTCTGATAAACATCCCTATAATGAGTGTAATGAAAATTAGACCTATTATTCCTTCCTGACCTTCCATAAATCTTAAATAGACAATATTATATAAACTTTCTCCAATGTTAAAGAATCTTCCGATAGATAGATTGATTGAATTATATAGGGACTCTTGTAATGATGTTGATGGATTCGTATGTTCTCCACCTATAGAGTAGATGCCAGTATAGAGTAAGATAATAGCAATGGACGTTAGTATTGGGTTTAAAAGCTTAACTCCCCATCCTCCCATATAACCATAAAAAACTGCTTTCGAAATGGCACCTAATTTACTAAATAGATTTTTCTTGCTCAGTTGTTCTTTTATTCGGGCAAAACGCATTAGGTAAAAGACTGTATCCGCTTCATCGTACCTGTGATCCTCCTGAAAGGAATGGATAAATACGATTAGTGACTCACTGACCCTCGACCAAAGAACCGTTTCTGACTCTAGATGATTCCCGTTTTCACGTCGTTTAAAGAGAGGACCTATTAGTTTCTTATCTTTTAGAAAACTCCAAAACTCCGGATCATCAGAAATGATTTTACCAATTTCTGAGTCTTCCAACATAATTGATTTTGCAATATTTAAAGTTAGGCTTTTTGAGATTGTCGAAATTTTAATATCTATTTCTTTAATCGCACTATTTAAAATTGATAAAGAATTAAGCTCACTTTTAACTATTTTTACAGTTGTATCATCGGACTGTTCATCAACGATTACATCGCTAGCTTTTGTATTGTGAAGATTGATTTTTGCCTGATTACAGCCGTTAAAAGTCAAATTGGATAGAAATCGAGTATCAACTGTGTCAACCGAAGCACCATCCACCATCGGATCCCAATGAAACAGTACATTGTGGTGAAATATACAGCCAATAATAATTATGTTGGATTCTAGTTCTTTTATCGTTAGTGATTTATGAAAGACACAGTTTTCAAATATTGTGGAATTGGCTAGAGTTTTTGATATTTCAATCTTTCCAATAAACTCACAATCCTTGAAATGTAAGTTACCTTCAATAAAAAGTTCCTCTAATTTACTATCACTCAAAGTTTTTCCCGTAATGCAGGTATCATCTAAATAAGAGCCTGCCGATATAACCAACTGAATGGGATTAGGGGGGGCGATTTCAAGTAATTCGATTTGATCAAAACCATTCATGACATTACCTCTTTATTAATTAACATAGGGTGGACGGACAGTTGTAGTTCCGTGAACACTTGAAGATATTTGTTCTTTCATAATTGAGAGTTTTGCTGCCCCTTTTCCAACAGATTTTCGAAGATCCGTCAGTTCTTTTAAAAACAAGGCATCATTTTGAAATGATTGTTGATTCGGGTAGCATGCGAGCATGGATGACACAAGAAAGCTAGTCCCATAGGTAAGAGATTCTTCGATATGACGATCAGATCCCCATAATAAATCTAACGGTTGGTTTCTCCATGTTCTTAATGTTATAAGATCTTTTATGACATCTAATTCTTCATGACTTATTTTTAAACCATCTATTGGGATGCCTTCTTGTATAAGTTCAGTCACAACGGAAGGGTCAACGAATGATATTCCTGTTGTTTTTTTAAGACTGTATAGATAAATTTTCTTATCTGATGGGATTGAGTGGGTAAGCCACTTTAGCCTTCTTTTGTCATAAGGGTCGATTCTTTTATTTTCACTTTTTGGTAATAGAAGATAGCCTGTTACTCGATCTGTTGAAGTAGTAATAATAGATTTTTCATCTAATACATTGCTATATCCAAGAACTACATAAAGATGCTGATTTTTATTCAAACATTGCGAATAAATCTCAGTGAGTTTTATCCGCTCAGCAGTAGAAAGAGAGGAACCCTCACCGGTACTACCAAAAATAATCACACCATGTATTGGGTATACTGCCAGTCTTTCTGCGTAGCGTTGGTTAGCAGTCCAATCAATCGATAAATCGTTATTGAAAAATGTTAAAGCAGGAACAATCATCTTATTAATAATATTTGTTGATATACCGCTCAAGTTCTTTTACCTCCTCATCTGTAGTATGTTGCTGTTTGAGAAGTGCGATTAAGTTTTTTTCTGCACTTTCTAGGGTTTGTTCATTTTTAAAAATAATATCAAAGGTTTTCTTTAAATGAACTGGTACTAAATCTTTAAATTCTTCTGATGCAGCTTGAAGTCGCCTCTCTAATTCAGCTTGATTCCCAGGATGTCGCTTGTTAAGTCGTTGTTCTAATATGTTAAGAGGTGCCCAAACGAAAATCTTTATAACCTTGTCCTCTATTTTGTTTTCTAATTCATATAAATTTTCAATACGCCCCACGTGGATGATTGGTATTTTTCCATTATTAATGTTATCTTTTAGTACTTTTTGTGATATTCCGTAATATCTGTCATAACGTTGATGATATTGAATAAATTCATTTCTCATGATCATTTCTTCGAATTTACTTCTTGGGATATTTATATATTGGGACGAAGCTTGGTTATTCGGAATAACCCCGTCAATTCCTCTATGTTTTTGAAAGTGCCAAAATCGGTTATCGATTTTCGATAATCTTGCGGTTAAAGTATCTTTACCGGAGGCGGGGGGGCCACATACGAGTATGACTTTTCCGTCTAATTTTCGATCCATTTAATCAGTTCCTCCATTTGCTTACTAAAGGGTACTGAAGGTAATTCACGGTTATCAAAAACAAATAAATTCTGTTGGTCAATTCCCCATTGCAGTTTGAAATTATCAATACCTTCTGTATATTGATCCCAATGGAATAATTTCCATTTGTCTCTTTCAGCACCTCTTTGGATGATTCTTTTCCGTTCTGTTTCTCTATCGGATTCTACCCAAATAACTTTCACATCAATTTTACGCATTAATCTTCTTCCTACAAGAACTTCCTTTTTAATCCAATTAGTCATTTTTGCTTCGGAAAGGAAGGGGGCAGAGATAACGACATGATTACCTAGTCGAAGGTTCTCTTCCGCTACATTTAGAGAAATTAAGTATTCAAGCGGACGAACATGTTCCAAATAAAACGCTGATTCCCGATCATTAGGATCTTGATTAGGTGAACTTGTTTTTAAAAATTTTTCAGTATAAGGTCTTGTTAAGGTGTCTTTATCTATGTAAACATAGTTTAGATGTTTTGAGACTTGCTTGCCAACTTCAGTTTTTCCTGAACCTGCAACGCCAATAATCAGAACTAGTTTAGGCAATTGTTTTTCCATTTCTTATGCTTCCCCTTCAAATTGTCGTTTTACAAGATGGTGTGGATTTTCAAGTTTTTCTTTGTTATACTGCAAAGTTTGATATGTATCTTTTTGTATTACCACACCACCAGCCTCTTTGACGATCGCTTCTCCAGCAGCGGTATCCCATTCCATTGATGGGCTAAATCTTGGATAAAGATCTACTTTTCCTTCTGCAACGAGGCACATTTTTAAAGAGCTACCTGAGCGAATTAGTTTAACAAATCCAAACTCCTCTTTTGCTTTTTGAATAAACTCCTCTGTTTCTTCAGAAAAATGAGAACGACTTACAACTATATTTGTTGAGTCTCTATTTTCTACTAGAGGTAACTTATAAGCTTGGTTAATCCATTCGGTATCTGTATAACATTGTTTCATTAGCGAAAGACAGTTTGTTAATTTATATGCACCAATACCTTCTTTTGCAAAATAAAGTGTGTCCAATACTGGTACATAAATCACACCTAGAATTGGTTTTTGATTTTTGACTAAGCCGATATTAACGGAAAATTCACCATTTCTTTTAATAAATTCTTTCGTACCATCAAGGGGATCCACCAACCAAACGTAATCCCAGTCTTTTCTAACTTTATAATCTGGATGATCTCCTTCCTCACTAAGGATAGGAATCGTTGGGTAACTTTTATACAATCCCTCCTTGATAATTCGATGAGACTCTCTGTCGGCTATTGTTAAAGGAGATTGGTCTCCTTTAAGCTCAATTTCAAAATGGTTTGAATCATAGACTTCTAGAATACGTTTACCAGCAGAAAGCGCATATTCAATAATTTTTGATAATAGAATGTTTTGTTCGGACAGTTTAATCAACCTTTCTAGAGTAATTCTCAGAATAATAGTTTTATTCTATCATAATATTAAGTGTTTTAAAGTATAGTGTGAAGTTTATTTGAGTGGCATTTTCCATTTAATTATGGAGAACCCCACGTTCTGTCTTTTTTAAATCATGATTATGGGCATTTAATGGATGATTGGAAAATAAGATTAAATAAGTCCAATAAAATGAGGTGAATAAATGGATTATAATAATTTAAAATCAATCAAAGATTATGGATTTGAGGGATATATTCCTGTTAGTCAATTGATGCAAGATCATTCAATTATTCCCCATATTAGAGGGGTTTATATGGTGCTTTATACTCCAGATTATTCTCCAGAGTTTTTGATGGAGGGTACAGGTGGATTTTTTAAGGGGAAGGACCCTAATGTTCCATTAGAAGAGCTAAAAGATAATTGGGTAAATGATACGAAAGTAGTATATATCGGTAAAGCCGGTGGTGAAAAAAGCTCTGCAACTTTGAATTCAAGAATAAAACAGTTTTTAAAATTCGGTAGCGGAAAAAATGTAAGTCACTTTGGCGGGAGGCTGATTTGGCAAATAGAAAATATCGATGACTTGATCATTTGTTGGAAGGAACTTCCTGTAGATAATCCTCATGATGTAAAAAAACATCTAATTAAAAGATTTACGAAAATTCATAGAAAGCGACCATTTGCAAACTTGGTGGATTAAGAGGGGATGAAAAATCCTCTCTTTTTTTATCTATCCAGCTATCTAATATATTCTTTGATAGAACATAGTAGATGGTCTAAAGAGGGGCATTACTCAAGACTACAAACTCCCGTTAATCCAACTTGGATTATCGTCTTTTTTGTTGAAAGATTTTTGTTAAAAAATAGTAGAAAAATAACCTTTCAGGGTGTAAAATAAAAACCTGATAATTTTTCCAGTTTTAACTAATTAGACATCCATTTTGAAAAATCAGGAGGGACCAACGAACAAAAACCTATTAAATAATTGCTTTCTGTATTATATCAATCTATTTGTTTTAAAATTTAAACGATTGAAAAGGATTGATGAAGGTTGACAATGGATGCAACAAACGTAACTACTAATGAGCCAACGATTTTTAACCATATTGGCAATAAAATCACCACAGAGGATCGGGAAATAAAGATTGTTGCTAGGATGGATAAGCCATTAATCGTGATTTTAGGAAATGTGTTAAGTGATGAAGAATGCGATGAATTAATGAGGTTGTCAAAGGACAGAATGCATCGTTCTAAAATTAGCAATGCACAGGTGGATACGATGAGAACCAGTAGTAGTACATTTATAGAGGAAAGTGAAAATGTCATTGTTACGAGAATTGAAAAAAGAATTTCGCAGATTATGAATATACCAATGGAACATGGAGAAGGTCTTCAAATTCTAAATTACCAGATTGGGCAAGAATATAAAGCTCATTTTGACTTTTTCACTACTAATTATAAATTAAACAACCCTAGAATTAGTACGCTTGTCATGTATTTAAGCGATGTGGAGCAAGGTGGGGAAACGTATTTTCCTAATCTAAATTTTTCAGTATCTCCACAAAAAGGGATGGCAGTGTATTTTGAGTACTTTTATAATGATCCAGCTTTAAATGAGTTAACCTTACATGGTGGGGCACCTGTTATTGTTGGTGATAAGTGGGCTGCAACACAATGGATGAGAAGGAAAAGAGTTAAATAAAACATTTTTTAAGTGAGAAGCATTATTTTGCTTCTCATTTTTAATCTAAAGTATTAAAAACTGTATCTTTGATTTTTTATCCGTCAAGGATTCAGAGTGACAAAACCCTGTTTTCGAAATTATCCGATTTTTTCGTTGACAACCTATTGCCAATTCAAGTAAGCTAATATTATTCAATAATACTAAATTAAATACGATTTTCTCTTATCAAGAGTCGGGGGAGGAACCTGGTCCGTAGATCCCGCAGCAACCATTACGATGAATGTAATAAGGTGCTAATTCCAGCAAGCTTATGCTTGAAAGATGAGTGTGGATGTACATAGTGCCTCTTCCTCAACGGAAGGGGCTTTTTGAATTTCGTAGGCTTAATTCTATCGGAAATCTAGAGTACTCATTTTAAAAGGTGGGAAAATTTATCCGAAAAGTCGTATTTTATTTGGTGAAAAATAGTAAAGGGAGAGATTTACGATGACATTAACAAAAACAGATAGCTTGTACAAAAAAGAATATTTCGGTAGACTTCCAGAGTTGAAACAGTATGCACCAGAAACGTTTCAAGCGTTCATCAAGTTTGATAGTCAAGCATTAGCAGCAGGTAGACTTTCTGTAAAGCAAAAGGAACTAATTGCAGTAGCGGTAGCTCATATCACGGGTTGTCCATATTGCATTGATTTGCATGTTGGGAATGCGAAAAAGAATGACTCGACAAAAGAAGAAGTAGCAGAGGCTATTTTTGTGGCAACAGCATTGAAGGCAGGTTCTGCTTTAGCACATGGGGTGAATGCACTCAACGCCTATGATGGAAATGGCGATGAAGAGCTATATAAAGCAGCGTATTTTCCACGACTGAAGGAATTTGCTGAATTAAATGGTGATGCATTTAAAGCTTTTATTGATTTTGATACGAAATCTCTCAAAGCACAAAACTTAACAGAAAAGGATAAAGAACTAATTGCAGTGGCAAGTGCACATACAACCGGATGCGCATATTGTATTGACCTTCATACGAAAAACGCTAAAAAAGCGGGCGCCGATTTGGAAGAAATCACAGAAGCGATTTTCGTTGCAGTTGCTTTAAAAGCAGGATCTGCGTTGGCGCATAGTGTAAATGCACTTAATGCTTATGATGAGAAGTAATCGTAACACAAAAATTTCAAAATCCTATTGACAAAAAAATGAAAAAAACTTAAACTTAAAACAACTATTTTGTATAACAAGATAGTTGTTTTTTTAACTACTATCTTGTTTAGCCAACTACCTAAGAAAATCATTATTTTTTTGGTTTGCTATCTTGTATAACAAACTAGAGGAGGAAGTATAATGAAATGTCGATAAGAAGCCAATTATTAAAGGGAATTTTAGACGGATGTGTTTTAGCTGTGATTGAAAAAGAGCCGATTTATGGTTATGAGCTTTCACAAAAACTGCTGAATATTGGATTAGCTGATGTAAGTGAAGGAACAATTTATCCCATATTATTGCGGCTCCAGAAGAATGGGCTGATTCGGGGAGAAATGAGACCCTCTGAATCAGGACCAAATCGAAAATATTACTTTTTGACAGAAAAAGGGCATGAAGCAATAGAGGTCATTTCCGAAGAATGGGAACAAATTTCAAAACCAGTGAATGAATTACTGAAAGGAAGGTAAGGTTATGCTATCAGCGAAAAGTGAGGCATTTATAGACAATCTCAGAATGTACTTAATAATGTCTGGAAAAAATGATCAAGAAATCAACGAATTAATCGAGGAATTATCGGATCATCTCCTCGAAGTAGAGAAAAGCGGGAGGAGTATTAATGATATTATTGATCAAACACCTGAACAATATATGGCTTCCCTAAAGCAAGAGATGAAGACAGATTTTAAACAACTTGTAAGATTCCTTCCAGTCTATTTTCTTGGAGTGATTACCTATTTCCTTATTGGCCCTGCAATAAGAGGTGAGTTTGAACTAAACATTATACAAGTTATTGGAATACCAATTTTAGCTGTGTTGGGGCTTGCGATTTATGTTTACTTTTTACAGAATGCTGGTCGAAAGCAATTCTCCAAGAAGAAGTTTTTTATTGGGGGCATGATTGCGAGTGCGCTTGTAACAACGTTAGCCATTCTTATCATCGTTGTAAGTGGTATATTCGTTAAGCCGTTTTTTATAGGGGACACGACAGCAGAGGTTATTGTCATTCTGATTTGCAGTGTTTTTTTTATTGGAACAGCACTTTTGAGTAAAGCGTGGTTTCTCATTTGGATACCAGTCTTCCTAATTATTCCTGATCTTTTTACCCGATTTACGAGCTGGAGTATTGAAACAATCCTAATGATAAATATGGCTTCTTTTGTATTGATGTTTGTCGTCATCCTTTTAAATATCTGGATAGTAGAAAAAAAGAAAAAGAAGTTGGCTTGAAAAATGGATAAAGGGGCCATTCCCCCAGCATTCTAAAGTATGACTAGGGGACTGGACTCATATTTAGATTAAAATATATATAAATAGTTAAAGAAAATAAGAAAAAACATGATTCAAAAGGAGAATAGCCTTGCAACTCATAGGAACATTTATTATTTTGATACTTACGATTATCTTGTTTGTTAGTAATCGATTTCGGGTTGACCTTGTAGCAATAGTAGCGTTACTTGCGTTTGTTATTTCGGGAATATTAGAACCAGAGGAAGCTTTAGCTGGGTTTTCCAATTCGGTTGTTATTATGATAGCAGGATTATTTGTGATTGGTGCGGGTATATTACGAACGGGTCTCGCACAAATGGCAGGAAATTTATTATTAAAATGGTCCGGAGACAGTGAAAGAAAGCTATTTTTCCTTTTACTAAGCATTGTTGCCTGTATTGGCGCCTTTATGAGTAATACTGGAACGGTTGCTTTAATGCTCCCTGTTGTTGTAAGTATTGCTATTTCTATTAAAGAGAGCCCATCAAAGTATTTAATTCCATTAGCTTATATTGGAAGTTTGTCGGGATTATTAACATTAATTGCATCTCCACCAAACTTAATTGTGAGTCAAATATTAGTAGACTATGGTTTTGAAAAGCTAGGATTTTTCCAAATCACCCCAATTGGTGTGATTGCAATTATCGTTGGGATTGTTTATTTATATGTAGTAAGAAATACTGTCATACCAAAAAATAAAAGTAAAGGTAATTCAGGTGATACATACCAGATTTCACCAAAACAGCTAGCTGAGGATTATCATTTAGGAGGTAATCTCTTTCGGGTAAAGGTTGAAAGTGATTCAAAAATTGTCAATTCCCCATTAGCAGATTTAAGTATTCCGAAGAGATATCAAGTGTTTATTTTAAAAATAGAAAGACAGGTAAATGAAGGATTACGTATTTTACCACTTACTTATCAAGAAATGGCTGGTCCAAATAGTATTCTAAATGCGAATGATATTTTATTTGTTCAAGGCTCTTTTGACAAAGCGAACCAATTTGCAAATGAGAATGGATTAACGGTTATAAAAGAAAAATCTGAGGCCGATTACCTCGTTTCAAAAGAGCTTGGAATGGTTGAGGTTTTGCTAACTCCACATTCAAGTTTCGTTAATAAAACAATTGCGAGTATAGATTTTAGAGAGAAATATAATTTAAATGTGATTGGGATTAATCGTAAAGGTAACTATGTATTTAGTAATATGCTAAAATATCCTCTTCGCTTTGGTGACGCGCTACTCGTCCAGGGAGCTTGGGATGATATTGAGCTATTATCAAAAGAAATACAAGATGTAGTGGTTGTTGGGCAACCAAGAGAATATGCAAGTAAGGCGTCTGCAAATGGAAAAGCTCCGATTGCTGGTGCGATTATGTTGTTCATGGTATTACTTATGATTTTTGAAATTTTTCCAGCTGTTATTTCTGTCATAATTGGTGCAGTTTTAATGATAATAACCGGTTGTTTGAGAAATATGGATGATGCCTATAGTGAAATGAATTTTGAAAGTATTGTAATAATTGCAGCAATGTTGCCAATGGCTACGGCATTAGAGAAAACAGGTGGTATGGAACTCATATCAAACGGAATTACAGATTTATTTGGTGGGTTTGGTGCAATAGGGGTGCTAATAGCGGTATACTGGCTTACGATTATCTTTGGCCAAGTGATTAGTAATACTGCAACCGCTGTATTGTTTGCACCGATCGCTATGAATGCATCCATTGCAATGGATGCTAATCCTTATACATTTGCTATGGTTGTAACAGCCGCGTCAGCTATGGCATTTTTAACACCCTTTTCTTCTCCAACAAATGCGTTAGTCATGACAGCAGGAGGGTATAAATTTTTTGATTTTGTAAAAGTCGGAGTTCCATTACAGGTAGTTATGTTCATAGTCATGATTATTGTGATTCCTCTGATTTATCCACTGTAAAAAAGATGGAATATACGGAAATAATACGAACTTGAATAGAAACAAAACAAGAGTTGTTCTGTCAAATACTCAAATAAGTTGATTGCACCGCATCCGCGGTGCTTTTTTGCTTTTTAGTAGGGGAAAATCTATTTGCCTAAATTTTCTTTTGGGAAGGCGATCGTGCCCCCCATCTAGACAGAATCTTATTCTTGTGCAAATTTGGAGCATACATAAATCTAAAGGAGCATGTTTGCTTATGTTTGCATTATCCACCATGTCAACTGCCCTCAGGTAGTATTATCCCAAAATATCCTTAAATATCCAGTGATATGGCATTTGAGCAATTATTCTAAAAAGATATACAATTTTATATGACTTTGATTTTTGTAGTAATATTTAAATTTTTTAAAAACGTTGAGGGGGTATTTTAGTTAGATGATGAAACGATTATTAATTTTATTTTTAGTATTATTTATGGGAATAATGACCGCTTGTGGTGCAGGGGAGGAAGCAGGTGGGACTACCGGGAAAAATAAATCAGGAGGTTCCAGTCTTGATGAGCTCAAAGAAAAAGGAACCGTTACAATTGGATTTTCGAACGAAGCACCTTATGCCTATCAAGATCCTAAAACGGGTGAATTAAAAGGAGCAGCGGTTGAGATTGCTACTAAGGTCTTTCAAAATATGGGAATTAAAAATGTAGAAGGTCAAATCGCTGAATGGAATCAACTCATTCCAGGGGTAAAAGCAGGAAAATTCGATGTTATAACTGCAGGAATGGCGATTTTACCGGAACGTGCTGCGCAAGTGGACTTCGGTGAACCAGAAATTCAATATGGTGAAGGCTTAATTGTTGAAAAAGGAAATCCATTAGAACTTCATAGTTACACAGATATTGCGGATAATCCCGATGTCACCGTAGCCGTCATGTCTGGTGCTACTGAAGTAGAGTTCTTAAAAGAGATGGGGGTTAGTGAAGACCAAATCCTTGAAGTAGCCGACATTCCAGCCACTTTCTCAGCCGTGCAATCAGGTCGAGCTCAAGCGACAACAGGGACTGAAATGACAGTAAAAATGGCTTTACAATCTTCAAATCAAAATGCGTTAGAATTTGTTGAAGATTTTGAGCAACCAGATATTAAAGGCGTTCCAAGCTATGGTGCAGCTGGGTTTGCCCAAGGTAATGATGAGCTTAGAGAAGCTTATAACGCAGAGCTTAAGAAGCTTAAAGAAAATGGAGAGATTCTTGATCTAATTACACCATCTGGTTTTGGTGAAGGTAACCTTGTTCCAAATGACTTAACAACCGAACAAGTAATCGAAAGTTTAAAATAACACGGGGAAGGATGGATAGGTCTCCCAGTTGGGAGACCTATTTTTTACCCCAAATCCGCGAGATATATGCAAATCTGTTGTTATAGCGCAAATCTGTGATATAAAGCGCAATTCCAGGGAGTTAAAACGCAATTCCGCAAAATAAAGCGAAATTCATGTGGTTTAAAGCGCAAATCAACTAGTTAAAGCATAAAAACGAGGTGAGTCCAATTAGTCAAATAGGTGAAATATTTTCAATACTACTTAAAGGTCTTAATATCACGATTCTTATTTTAGTTACTTCCGCATTTTTCTCATTTTTAATCGCATTTTTAGCGGGGTTTGGTCGATTGGCGAAGAATATCTTTATAAGAAAATTTACTGGTTTTATCGTAGAGATTTTTCGTGGAACCTCTTTAATCATCCAGTTGTTTTGGTTCTTCTACGCTCTTCCGATTTTGTTCGGAATTGATTTAGGTTCCGAATTTTGGGCTTGTGTAATCGCGATTTCAATGAACTATGGTGCATATATGTCGGAAACCGTACGTGGTTCGATCCTCTCCGTTTCCCAAGGCCAAACAGAAGCTGCCGTTGCTCTGAATATGTCACGCTTTCAACGAATGAGGATTGTTATTTTACCTCAAGCAGTCAGAATGATGCTTCCCGAATTCGGTAATTATCTTATTCAAATGTTGAAGGCAACTTCACTCATATCACTCGTTGGCTTGGCTGATATTGTCTATAGAGGTCAACTTTATACAAATACCAATCTTGCTTCAACGCCGACAGTTTACTTATTAATACTTGTCTTTTATTTTATTATCGCCTTACCTTTAATCGGTTTAACAAAGTGGGCGGAAAAGCAATCATCGAAGGGAGTGGCTAGTGAATAATGTGGGATTGGGATATGTTTTTTGGAGCACTTCCATCGGTTTTTAAAGGGATGTGGGTCACCCTTGGTGTGACAATTGCTTGTTATCTTTTTGCGATGGTGTTCGGTTTTGTTTGGGTATTTTTAAAACGAATACCATTAAAACCTTTTCGGTGGGTTGTGTCTTTTGTTCTTGAGTTCATTCGTTCGACACCGCCGCTCGTTCAATTATTTTTCTTGTTTTTTGGATTACCAATGGTTCCATATGTTGGAGTGAGCTTAAGTCCTTTAACCGTTGCTGTCCTCGGTCTTGGTATTCACTATAGCACGTATATTTCTGAAATCTATCGTTCTGGAATTGAATCTGTTGATAAAGGACAATGGGAAGCCTCGATTGCTTTAAATATGGCCGCTAAAGATAAGTGGATAAAAATTATCCTTCCGCAAGCGATCCCTCCGACGATTCCGATGCTAGGGAATTACCTAATTATCATGTTCAAGGAAGTACCTTTGACATCGACAGTAGGTGTTGCAGGTATGCTGCTCATGGCTGAAAAATTTGGTGCAAGACATTGGGCATATTTAGAACCATATACATTAGTGGCCATTTTCTTCCTATTATTAAGTTATCCTTCAGCAGTCCTGATTAAAAAATTAGAACTAAAACTGAATCGACGATTTGACAAGAAATCTCCAACTGGAGCCAAAAAATTAGAAAAGGGAGTGGCAATCGATGGCTGAGCCGATTGTAAAATATGAAAATGTGATAAAATCTTTCGATGAGGTGGATGTCTTAAAGGGGATTGATTTAGATATTGCACCGGCTGAAAAGATTGCTTTGATTGGACCAAGCGGGTCTGGAAAAACGACGATTATTCGGTTATTAATGACATTGGAGGAGCCAACTTCGGGCGTTATCGAGGTAAATGGGCAAAACCTTTGGCAAATGGAGAAAAAAGGTGAATTAGTCAGAGCGAATGAAAAGCATTTAAGACAAATTAGAGGCGATATCGGGATGGTATTTCAGCACTTTAATTTATTTCCACATATGACCATTTTAGAAAATTGTATGACTGGTCCAATTCATGTGAAAAGTGAATCAAAGGAAGAGGCTAGGAAGAATTCAATTGAAATGTTAGAAAAGGTTGGTTTAGGTGATAAATTAGATAATTATCCAAATCAACTTTCTGGTGGTCAAAAGCAACGGGTAGCGATGGCACGCGCCCTTGTGATGCGTCCGAAGGTTATGCTGTTTGATGAAGTAACCTCCGCACTTGACCCAGAGCTTGTTGGTGAGGTCCTAGAGGTGATCCGAGAAATCGCTAAAGAAGGCGAAATGGCCATGGTCCTTGTCACGCATGAAATGGACTTTGCACGAGATGTCGCCGATCGAATTATCTTCTTAGAAAATGGTGTCATCGCGGAACAAGGGACACCTGAAGAGGTATTAGAAAATACTGAAAGCGAACGTCTTCAGCAATTCCTTAGTCGTTTCCGGTCTTGAAATTCATGGAGTCCTCCACAAAACTCACTGCATCATTTTATTGATACTAGGTTTGCAATACACCATATAAAGAAAGTTCAATTCGTTTGAGCTTTTTCTTATTTGTACTTAGATTATCTATTTATGTACTGAACATTGGATAAGGTAACAAGTATTCAAAGGAGAAAGTTTAATGTTTTTTAATAAACTAAACAATCAGATAATTTTAAGTGTATAATAAAGGTGAATGTACAATTTTAGGAGTGTGGGGAAGGAGGGAATTTTTTATGCTGTTTATGCTAATTGTCAAGGCCACGAAGAATTCGGAAGCTGGAAAGCTCCCGAGCTCAGAACTCATTGAAGCCATGACGAAGTACAATGAGGAATTGGTTAAGGCAGGCGTGCGGGTTATGGCTAAAGGACTTCATCCAAGTTCAAATGGGATTCGGATATCATATCCGATACCAGGGGAAAAGCCGGTGGTTACGGATGGTCCATTTACGGAATCGAATGATTTGGTTGCTGGGTTCATTCTGATTGATGTGAAGTCGAGGGAAGAAGCCATCGAGTGGGCAATGCGGATGCCGGATCCGCAAGGACATGGTGAAGGTCAGATTGAACTACGTCAAGTATTTAGCTAATTATTGGTTGGGGCACTTGTTTCTTATTCCGCTAAAGGGTACAGGAATTAAAGAGAGCAACTGTTACCATACCGTTGCTCTTCACTTGTTTGAAGTATTCCTGATGGAACTCTTTTCTTGGTATACCGATTAATTGTTCCAATTTGGGCCACGGAACTGTACACAAGCCCCGACTACTTCCTAAATTCCTTTTGTAAGTTTTTCGGGGATAGATTATATTCCTTTTTAAAGAGTCGATAAAAGCTGGAGTAATCCTGAAAACCGCATTTTGTAGCAATTTCTTCGATTGATAGTTCATTTTGCTGAATGAGGGCAACGGCGGTTGCAAGCCTTTTTAATAATACATATCGATAAAAGGGTACCTTCATGTGATTCTTAAAATAATGAGAAAAGTAATACTTGTTTAAATGAAAATGACTTGATACATTGTCTAAATTCATTTCTGGATCGGTCAAATGTTTATCGATGTATTCGATAATTAAATTTAGGCGTTGATCTGCATCACTGCTTTTACTGTTTTTTGGCTCACTGCTCTCTGGGTTTAAGATAATTTGCATTGCTTGAAATAATAAATAATGTAAAGCAAAGGAATAAGCGTCACTATTCACTTTTATACGATTACTTATTTCTTGGTAAAGGGAGAGAACTTCCTTTAAATTTTTGGAGTGGAGATGGACGACATAGGATCCCAGAGTTTTATGATAGATGATACTATCACTCATGTCGGGAGAAATCGATAAGAATTCAGCCAATAATGATTTGCTGATGGTCGACACGATTCTTTCATAGTTGTCGAAATCACTTACTTCTGCCTTATGTACTGCATATGGTGGAATGATGACAACATCCCCTTTGGTTAATGAGTAAATTTGTCCTTCACAAAAAAATTCACATTCCCCCCCTAAAAATACGAGAACCTCCATTGCGTCGTGACTATGCAAGCGGAATAAAGGCTCAATTTCAGAATAATTCTCTAAAGATTTGTCAGGCTTTCTGACCCATTCATGTGATTGATATTTTTTACTCCAATAATAAACCTCAAAATCCTCATTCAATACAGGCATAAATGTAGATTCTTTCATAAAGTGCTCCTTTTTAATAGCAAGATATACAATATTATAAGCAAAAATAACAATTTTTTTCATATGATTCATTGTTATTATAGCAATATAACAAGAATTAATTAATTCTCAGATGAAATGAAAGCCTTACCTAAGCACAAACTTATGATAAATGAAAGCCCTGTCTTTGGAGATTATATTAGATGTACTGATATCTAGGTTAGTTGATCTGTTATACGTCCTTTTATTCCTCTAAGATGAATAAGAAATTTCATTTACAGCTAAGAACTTACAACAAGGAGGACAACATCATGAAAAATAATGATACTACTGTTGAGCAAAAGGAAACAGTCTTTAATAAAATTTTAGGAGCAATTAGTGGAAGTTTTGCACCCATTTTAGGGGTACTTGCTGGTTCCGGCTTGATTACTGCTTTATTATCTATTTTAAAGTCATTAGGCTGGTTATCCGCAGAAAGCGGTACCTACTCGATTCTTTCTGCCGCAGGACATGCTGTGTTTTACTTTTTTCCTGTTTTCCTCGGATATACTATGGCAAATAAGCTGGGAGCCAATGGATTTGTTGGAGCAGCAATTGGAGCTGCATTATTAGAACCAAATTATGTGACTCTAGTTACGTCTCAGGCACAGGATGTTTCATTCTTAGGGATTCCGGTTCTACTGGCTAGTTATTCGTCCACCGTGTTTCCTATATTAATCGCTGCATCCATCTATGCTTTACTAGATAAGTTTTTAAAGAAAGTGATTTATAAAGATTTACAAATGTTTATTAATCCAATGATTTCCTTATTAGTTATCGTGCCATTAACCATTCTAATTTTTGGTCCATTTGGGACGTATGTTGGTCAGGGCTTAGCATTTGTTATTCAGTTTTTAAGTGATAAAAGTGGATTAGTTACAGGCGCTGTATTGGGAGCGGCATGGTCTTTCCTAACAATTTTA
This sequence comes from Bacillus sp. JJ1566, assembly GCF_036962685.1. NCBI lineage: Bacteria > Bacillati > Bacillota > Bacilli > Caryophanales > Bacillaceae > Bacillus > Bacillus sp. JJ1566. Next base: position 213,842 of record NZ_JBALOP010000025.1, read on the forward strand.
GGGCTTCATTGGGCTGTGATTCCAATCGCCATTGCCAATCTTGGTGCATCGGGTCTTGATCCAATTATTGCAATGGCAGCTTCAGCTCCATTTGCCCAAATCGGTATGGGACTTGGGGTTTTCTTTAAAACGAAGGATAAGCAATTAAAAACACTTGCCGGGTCAGGACTTCTGCCTAGTGCCTTAGCAGGGACAACAGAAATTATCACGTATGGTATTCTCGTTCGCTACAAACGAACTATGTTATACGTAGGGATAGCTGGAGCAGTTGGTGGTGCCATCGTTGGAGCACTTGGAGTTTCAGCAACGGCATTTGCACTTCCAAGTTTCTTGTCCATTCCTGTATTTTCACCAATCGGAGTATTTGCAATCGCTGTGTTCGGATCCTTACTAATAGCAATGATGCTAACTCTTGTATTTGGATATGAAGGTAAAAACGACCTGGGAGTCGGTAAAAAGACTAATAAAGAATTTGGTTTAGGAAACGTAAAAAAAGAAATGATAGCAAGTCCATTAACGGGTCATATCGTTCCATTAAGTAAGATAGAGGATCCACTTTTTTCAAAAGAAATCGTAGGAAAAGGAATTGCCATTGAACCTACAATAGGGGTGATCAATTCTCCAGTGGAGGGAGTCGTAACGACTTTATTCCCGAGTAAACATGCGATTGGAGTTACTTCGAATGACGGGGCTGAAATTTTAATCTCGATTGGCGTGAATACGGTTCATTTGAAGGGTCAATATTTCACTTCTCATGTCGAACAATGGGATGAAGTGAAAAAAGGCGATTTACTCATTGAATTTGATTTAGAAAAAATAAAAGCTGCAGGATATGATCTGAAATCTCCTGTCGTTATTACCAATACAGAATCATATGTAGAAGTGAAGCCAATGAAAACCGGTGATGTTGAGGCAAGTGCTGGACCTGTATTGAAACTAGATGCATAGCAAAACCAATGAGGAGGAATTTACATGCAGAAGCAACCCGATTTACAAGTTAGATCGAAGAAACTAATCGAACAAGAAGGCTTGAAATTTAAGGATTTAAATAATAATGGCAAGCTTGATCCTTATGAGGATTGGCGCTTGAGCCCGAAAGAACGTGCAGAAAATCTTGTTTCCTTAATGAACATTGATGAAAAAGTCGGTATGATGCTGATTAATTCAAGAAAAATGGGACTTGCACAGGAAGATAAGAGCAAGACAAGCCATGATGGTGTCTTAGATGAAAGTATTATCGAAAGAGGCGAAACGATTTTCGCTACTAGCAAAGTGTACGGAACCACTCAAACAATTGCAAAAAGGAAGCTAAGACATTTCATTTTAAGAGATAACTTCACTCCAGCCCAAATGGCGGAATGGGTTAACACGATGAATGAAGTAGCTGAAGGAACGCGCTTAGGGATTCCGGTTATCGTTGCATCAAACTCCAGAAATGAAAATGGTGAAGCTGTATTCGGAATGAATGATGCAATTGGTATCTTTTCGACATGGCCAGGAACATTAGGATTAGCAGCAGCTGCAAAAGGGGATATCCAAAATGGAGGCGATGCTTCTCTTATCAATGAATTTGCAAGCATTGCCCGTAAAGAATGGAATGCTACTGGTTTAAGAAAAGGGTATATGTATATGGCGGACGTGGTCACAGATCCAAGATGGCAACGTTCGTATGGAACGTTTGGAGAGGATCCTGAGTTTATTGCAGATGTCATCGGACGTATCCTGGATGAATTCCAAGGTGAAACCATAGGACCTGAAAGTATTGCGATGACAACGAAGCATTTCCCAGGTGGGGGAGCGAGAGAAAATGGCTTTGACCCTCACTATGAAGAAGGTAAATGGAATCTATACCCTACTCCTGGTAGCTTAGAAAAGTATCATCTACCACCATTTAAAGCGGCGGCAGAACATGGAACTTCTTCTATTATGCCGTACTACTCGATTCCAAGTATTAAGAAGAGTGTGGTCCAGGAGTTTGAAGGGGAGGAAATCCCATTCGAAGAGGTTGGGTTTACGTTCAATCGTTATTTCATTGACCATATCCTTAGAGGAAAGCTCGGTTTCAAAGGCTATGTGAATAGTGATAGCGGGATAATAAATAACATGAGCTGGGGAATGGAAAAGAGCAGTGAAGCAGAACGCTTTGCAAAAGCAATTAATGCGGGTACTGATTTGATTGCCGATACGAATGATATTGAAAATCTGAAATTGGCCATCAGTAAGGGATGGATCAGTGAAAAACGAATCGATGAGTCAAATGTTCGACTTTTAACAGAAATGTTCGCATTAGGTCTATTTGATGAACGTACGTACAATGATCCAGAAAAAGCAACTGAGGTTGTAAGCACAAAAGCGCATTGGGAAGCTGCATACGAAGCTCATAAAAAATCAGTGACCGTACTTAAAAATTCAAACGAAACCTTGCCACTTACAGCGGACAAGCTAGATGGTAAAAAGGTGTTTATTGAAGTTTTCCATAAGGAGCAGGAAAGAGCGACTTCTTTTACGGAAAAAGCAAGAAATGAAGCGAAAGAACTTGGACTGTTTACGTTAACAGACAACTATGAAGAAGCCGATACAGCCATTCTGTTCCTACATCCAAAATCTGGTTCTTACTTCAATGCAACACCAGGACTACTTGAGCTAGATATATGTGAGGATAAAGTAAACTCAGCAATCGATGGTTCATTGTATCAGGAGACTACTTTAAGTGGACTAAACCATCTAAAAGAAGTCGCCGACAGCATCCATAGCCGCGGTGGTAAAGTCGTGATGAGTGTGAATATTATCCTTCCATGGATTTTAGGAAATGTAGAACCAATGGCAGATGCATTGATAGCGGGTTATGATACATTCCACAATGCCCAGCTTGAAGTCATTGCAGGAAACCATAAGCCAACTGGTGTTTTACCAATAACTTTACCGGCAAGTGAAGAAGTGATTGCTGTATACCAAAATGGACATTGTGTATCTCCAAATGACGTACCAGGATATGACAAAGACAAATATATGCCAGCAGGAATGAGCTATGCTTATAAAGATAGTGATGGCAATGTTTACAAACTTGGTCATGGCTTGAAATATTAAATAATGGAAATCACAGGTGGAAAAGCCTGTGATTTTTTTGTATAGGATTAGAGGAAGCAGTGAATTTCATTTTGGAAATCGCTTTGATTTTAACATTTCTTAGAAACATATATGGTAAAATTAGTAAAGAGACTTGTTATATGAATGTTCTAGGTTTTTTATGATGGGAAGTGATTTTATATGAAAAATTGTTTTTTGCTTATCCTATTTTGTTTATCATTGTTATTATCGGCTTGTTCCCAAGGCGAGAAAGATACAATTGAATATTCAGGGATTATTAGTGATGGAAAAGCTATGGGTTATGAGTACAACGTAACAAAAGAACAAAGCACATTTTCTTGGAAGATTGGTTACAATGGGGATACTTCAATAATCAAACAAAGCCCAGATAATGAGACCGATTTAGAAAGCTTTATGATTGCTATTGGTGATAGTCAATCGGAATTAGCGAAACTATTGATATCGTTATCATACTTTATTATTGTAGTTAATTTAACGCTGTTCCTCTATAAGAAAAATAGAAATTTGCTTAAAAGTAGCGGTCTAATTATTGCTGTTTTAGCTGGTTTTGCCGTATATATAGCTATTTCTACTTCTTTTGACTTAAATAGTTCATTAAAAGATGCCAGATACTATTATTTGATATTAACTAATTAATGTAACGGGTGCGATGATCCATGATGAAGTGACCCCAAAAA
>NZ_JBALOP010000026.1:0-23417 GCF_036962685.1 Bacillus sp. JJ1566
CCCAGTCTATGGGAAATTCAGGATCCAGTGGAAATCAGCAGCAACAATCCCAGCCACAAGGGAATTCAGGATCCAATGAAAAGATTAACTCGAAATTAGAAGATAACATCACCAACATACAAAGCATTTTCAGTGAAACGCCAGATTTGGTTGTGACATCCCTTGTGATAAAACAAACAAATGCTAACAGTTCACTCGTCTATTTAAGTGGGCTAACGGATAGTACAAAAATCAATGAGAATGTCATAAAACCATTGTTATTTCAGTTTGATGCAAATAGTGAGGATTCTACACTAAAGGTATCAATCGGTCAAATAAAGGAAGCGAATACTTGGTCACAAATTAAAGAAGGGATTTTACAGGGGAAAAGTGTGTTATTTGTTGAACAATCCTCTGTAGCATTCCTCTTAGATACAGGAAAATGGCCTGAACGTTCAGTCGAAGATACACCGATTGAGTCTTCCGTTTATGCAGAGCATATCGGGTTTACTGAAGCAGGAAGCACAAACATTGCACTTATCCGAAAACATATCCAAAATCAAAATTTGAAAATAAAAGAACACACCATTGGTGAAAGAGGGAAAACAAAGGTTTCCATTCTATACTTAGCCGATGTTGCGAAACCAGATTTGCTAAAGGAACTTGAAACCCGGATTAAAAAGATTAAGGTTGATAGTATTTTAAATAGTGTAGTTTTAATGGAATACATTGAGGATAATCCTTATTCACCATTTCCTCAATTTCTTTTAACGGAGCGAACCGATTTTACTGCTTTGGAAATTTTAGCAGGAAGAATTGTAATCGTGGTTGATGGGTCACCCAATGTCCTAGTTGCTCCAGCTACATTTTTTTCCTTTTTTAAAAGCATGGATGATTATACCTCACGTTGGTTGGTCGCCTCCTTTATCCGGCTATTAAGGTATGTTGGTTTTTTTATGGCAATCTTTTTACCGGCGACTTATATTGCGGTCATTGCGTTTCATTTCGAGGTGATTCCATTGAAATTGCTTATGTCCATTGGTGTGTCGAGGGAACGAGTGCCATTTCCACCGTTCATTGAAGCGTTAATTATGGAGATTGCCCTAGAGATGCTACGAGAAGCAGGAATTCGACTTCCAGCAAAAATTGGGCAAACCGTGGGAATCGTCGGTGGTATTGTCATTGGACAGGCTGCAGTACAGGCTGGCATAGTCAGTAATATTATGGTTATTGTTGTCGCATTAACAGCCGTTGCTTCCTTTATCATCCCGAATTATCAAATGGGTGCTTCCATCCGGCTTATCCGATTTCCAATGATGATTATCGCTTCTTTATTTGGATTTGTTGGATTAAGTGTAGGATTAATGATTTTGATCATCCATCTTATTGAGTTAAAATCACTTGGTGTCTCCTATGCTAGTCCAGTTTCACCCCTACGGATTCAGGACTGGAAGGATTTGTTTATACGTTTGCCACAATGGACTATCCTCAAACGTCCAGTTAGTTCTTTGGCCATTCAATTGAGAAGGGCCGATTCTAGCCGTCCAAAGGGTGACAAAAAATGATAAATGTTAAAGGTAAACAAATCACATTGTTACAGTTCATCTTATTGATTCATGGTGTTCAAATTGGGGTTGGCGTCCTTACCTTACCTCGAGATTTAGCAGAAAAGGCGGGAACTGATGGATGGATCGGGATTATTATAGGGTGGTTCTTTGCTACAGCTACTAGTTTAGTTATTATTCAAATTATGAAAAAACACCCGAATGGAACGATTCTTGACCTGTTGACATATTACTTTGGTAAGTGGGTAGGTAAAGTGGGGGGGGTTATCCTGGCCTTGTATTTTGGTTTTTTAGCCCTCTACTCGTTTATTTCAGAAGCGATGTTTATACAAGCCTGGGTCTTACCGCGAATATCCATATCATTACTCATGATATTGTTATCAATCCCTACGTATTTATTGGTCCGTAACAATGTTCAAATTCTAGGCAGATATTCGGTGGTTGTTTTTTTTATGACGCTTTGGACGATTTTCTTATATATGTTTTCTTTAAAAGATGCCCAATTTCTAAACTTGCTTCCCCTTTTAAAGGAAGGCTGGCACCCCATCATGAAAACTGTAAAATTATCCATTACTACATATGTTGGATTTGAAATCGCTTTTTACCTTTATCCTTTTTTGCAAAAGAAAGAAACTGCTTCAATTGGAGTTGTTATTGCAAATACAATTACCATGTTTGCCTATTTAATTATTACGCTTGTGGCATTTGTCGTTTTTAGTCCTGATGAAATTACAAAATTTAATGAACCAACCATCACACTCTTGAAGGTCATTGAACTTACATTTATCGAACGATTAGAGATTGTGTTGTTCGCATTTTATATATTTGTGATGTCTACAAAAGTCCTCCCGCTTATGTTCGTGTCTGTGTTTAGTATAAGCTGGTTATTTGGAAAAGAGGAACATACAAAACCGTTATTATGGTTCCTAGTAATTGGTGTGATTTTTGTTTTTTTGTTTCCTCCTTCTGTACATATTAATTTGATATGGAGTAAGAAATTACATGCACTAAGTTTCTTCTTATCGTATGCTTTCCCTATTTGTTTATGGGGATATGTCCTCATGCATGGTCTAATGAAGAGGAGGAGCTTGAAATGAAGCGTTGTTTTCGTATTCTTTTGTCCATTCCACTTTTAATGATGCTCACAAGCTGTGGATACCAAGTTCCTTTAGAGGATACGACGATTGTCTTCATCTATGGGATTGATCTTGATGATGACAATAACCTCATTTTTTATGAGTCTAGTCCTGTATTTAGTAAGGGAGCAAAGGTGCAAACGGAGTCATATCACACAAAAGCTGATACGATACGAGATTCTCGGAAGTATTTTGACTCAGTGACAAGTGGCGAGGTTTCTGGTGCCAAAATCCAGATTCTCTTATTGGGAAAGCGGATTGTGGAACATGAAGACTGGTTTCCAATGTTAGATACGATGTATCGGAACAGTAATTTTTCGCTTAATACAAGAGTTGTCATTGTGGACGGTCAAGTATCGGATATCATTAACTATCAGCCGAAAAGCCATGCACAGCTTGTGATGTACTTGAAGAATGTCCTTGATAAAAACCATAAACGAACAAGGACGGAAAAAGGGACTCTCCAAGAGCTTCATTCTGAATTTTATGAGAAAGGTGTGACACCAGCTTTATCCGATATAAAAAAGCGTGAAAGGGTTGAAGTAAATGGAATCGCGTTGCTTAATGATCGAGGAAAATATGTAGATTCTCTTGATTTATCAGAATCTACATTATTACTTTTTTTAAAGCATAATCGCAAACATCCAATTAGTTACACGACAATCACGATACCGACTGATAAAAAGGACGGGCTTTTTCATAAAAACGATCTAAGTTTTGAAGTGAAAAATGTGAAGTCTAAAATTAAAACATCCCATGACATGGACAAGTTTAAATTTAATGTCAAAATCTCTATGTCCGTCGTTATTCAGGAAAGTTTATTATCAGTAGATACGAAATCAAATGAAAAGGAAATCCAGAAAACAATTGAGGAGCGGTTGAAAACGGATTACGAAAAACTGTTTAAAAAAATACAAGATTATAAAATTGACCCAATTGGATTTGGAATCTACGCTAGAGCCTATCAGTACAATCAATTTAAAAAAGTCGAAGATAATTGGGGTGAAGCATTATCACAAGCCGAAATTGATGTATCCGTTGAAATAGATATTAAGGCCATGGGCACAGTCAATGAAACGAGTAAGTAACTGCAGTAACCATAGGGACGGTTCTCCTGGCTCCATCGGGACAAATTCCAGCCCGAGATATCGAAGCCTGAATCCATCATTGGATTCAGGCTTCTTGTGGTAGTTTATGGTATTATTTATTCAGGAGTCTATTCCTAGACACAAGGGGGTTATTTCCATAAAATGGTTGGACGCAGAGCCTGTCCTGAGTGACCCAGAAGGAAATGGTGATAGTGTGTTTAAGATTTTGTTGATTGAAGATGATATGGCGTTGTTCGGCGAGATTCGGGAGCGGTTGTTGCAATGGTCGTATGATGTGTATGGCATCCAAGATTTTGGCAATGTGATGAAGGAATTTACGGGGATCCAGCCGGACTTGGTCATTATTGATATTCAATTGCCGAAGTTTGATGGCTTTCATTGGTGCCGGATGATTCGCACGCATTCGAAGGTCCCGATTATTTTTCTATCCTCAAGGGACCATCCGACAGATATGGTGATGTCGATGCAGCTCGGTGCCGATGATTTTGTGCAGAAGCCATTCAATTTTGATGTCCTTATTGCGAAAATTCAGGCCGTCCTTAGAAGAGTCTACAACTATAGCATTGAAAAGCAAATTCATTTAAAAATTTGGAATGGGGCTTCTGTTGATTACGTGAAAAATACCGTGCAAAATGACATCGGAACAATTGAGTTAACTAAAAATGAAATGTTCATTTTGAAAATTCTTCTCGAGTCTAGCAATCAAATCGTCAGCCGCGAGGAATTAATTAAAAGCCTATGGGATGACGAACGTTTTGTGAGTGACAACACCCTTACAGTGAACGTCAATCGCTTAAGAAAACGACTCGGAGAAATCGACCTTGGTCAATATATCGAAACAAAAGTTGGACAAGGGTATATGGCAAAAGAAGAGGCAAGCATATGATTAAAAAATTTCTGATCGAAAGGCGTAGTTGGATCCTATTTTTCTGCTTCCTCCAGGTGTTAATCCTGTTGATTGGATATCTCGATCCATCCCTTTCATTTCGCTCTATGCTCTATATTATTTTTGTTTTTTTCGTCATTTTTACCTTATTTCTCATCATTCGATACAATCGAGAAGTTTCTTTTTATAAAAATATAGAGGAATGGGATTCGACTGTAGGTGTTAATAGTCTTCAAGATGGAAAGACCCCGTTTGAGAAAATAGTAGAATTGACTCTTAAACAACAACATCAATTTTACATAAAAGAAATAGGCCGTCATGCAACAAGTGTTGAACAGGAGAAGGATGAGATACTATCCTGGATTCATGAAGTAAAGACGCCACTTACAACCATGAAATTAATGATTGAAAGAGTCGAAGATCACAAATTAAAGGAACAACTCATGTCTGAATGGCTTCGGGTTCACTTGCTTCTCGACCAACAACTGCATCAGCGCCGTATCCCTTTTATGGAAAATGATCTTTATTTCGAAAAAGTTGATTTGGAAAAATTAATTATTCCAGAAATCCGTTCCCTGCAATCATGGTGCTTTCAAAAAGGAATTGGTTTTGAAATGACATTTGATACGACAGAGGTATACTCCGACGGAAAATGGCTTCAATTTATATTACGACAGCTGTTAACCAATGCCGTGAAATACAGTGAAAATGCCGATATCGACATTCGGAGCTATCAAAAAAATGACGCAGTCATCCTTGAAATCCAAGATTACGGACGAGGAATCAAGGAGAAGGACCTGCCGCGTATTTTTGACAAAGGCTTCACGTCTACAACCAATCATCGGGATCATGCTGCAACTGGCATGGGTCTTTATCTTACGGAGAATGCAGCGAAGCCGTTAAAAATTCGCATTGATGTAAATTCTAAATATGGAGAGGGTACGACTTTCACCTTAACCTTTCCAGAAAAGAACGACTTTCTCAAACTAACAAGCATGTGACAAAAGTGTCACATGCTTTCATGTTTTGTTAGCTGATTCGAAGGAAAAAGCGCTAAATCCTGTCTATGATAGAGATAAGGAGTTGATACGATTGAATATTTTAGAGGCTAATAAAATTGTAAAAACATATGGCAACAAGTGGAACCGCCAAGAGGTTTTAAAAGGAATTGATATTGACGTAAAAAAGGGAGAGTTTGTCGGAATAATGGGTCCGTCTGGCTCTGGAAAAACAACTTTGTTAAACGTGCTTTCATCGATTGACCGAGTGAGTTCAGGTTCGATTCGTGTGGAGGGCAAGGAATTTACGAGCATGAAGGATAAGGAACTAGCCGAATTCCGCAAACGCCATCTCGGCTTTATTTTTCAGGAATATCATCTATTAGATACATTGACGGTAAAAGAAAACATCATGCTACCACTAACTGTTAACAAAATTTCTCCAAATGCTGCTCAAATCATGTTTGAGGATGTGGCGAAGGAATTAGGTATTTTTGAAGTCAAGGATAAGTATCCAAATGAAATCTCAGGTGGTCAAAAACAGCGAACTTCAGCAGCACGTGCTTTCGTTCATGAGCCTAGCATTATTTTTGCGGATGAACCAACAGGTGCACTAGACTCGAAATCCGCCTCAGATTTACTGAATAAATTAAGTGATTTAAACGAAAAACGCGAATCAACGATTGTCATGGTCACCCATGACCCGCAAGCAGCAAGCTATTGTAGCCGCGTCATTTTTATTAGAGATGGGCAAATCTTTACGAGATTAAATCGCGGTGATGAGAGCAGACAGGACTTCTTCAATGACATCATTAAGACGCAAGTTGTGTTAGGCGGGGTGGGAGCATGAGCTTCAAATCTCTCATCTTTCGAAATCTGCTAAAGAACATCAAAAACTACTATTTATATGTGTTTGCGCTAATCTTTAGTATTGCTTTATATTTTGCCTTTGTGACGCTGCAGTTTGACCCAGCAATGGATGTAACGGAGGGGTCGATTAAGGGGGCAGCAGCGATGAAATCTGCAACCGTCATGCTAATCGCCATCGTGACGGTATTCCTTGTCTATGCGAATACGTTATTTATTAAGCGTCGCGGTAAGGAAATAGGATTGTTCCAGCTAGTCGGAATCTCAAAAGGAAAAACATTTTGGATTTTAAGTGTTGAAAATATGATTTTGTATTTTGGCTCAATGATCATCGGAATCTTCCTCGGATTTGTTTCTTCGAAGCTTGTGATGATGATTTTATTGAAAATAATTGGGATTGAAGAGGTAGCCCAGCTTCGGTTTTCAACAGAAGCACTTGTTCAAACGGTAATTGTATTTGTGGTCATTTATGTGGTCATCATGGCTATGAATGCGTTGTTTATTAAAAGGCAACAGATTTTATCATTGTTCCATACGACTTCAACAGCAGAGGATAGAAAACGAAAGGTCTCTGTGTTAGAAGTCATTATGGGGATTCTTGGACTTACGCTAATAGTCTTTGGATATTATTTATCGACGAAATTATTTGATGGTCAGTTCACAATGATGGAGCAAATGTTTACGGTTATGATTGCAATTCTTGCTTCAGTGATCATCGGAACGTATTTCTTTTACAAGGGCTCCATCCGGTTTGTTTTTAATTTGATTCGTAAAAAGGATAACGGGTATTTAACGGTTAATAAAGTGTTGTCCTTATCGTCAATCATGTTTCGAATGAAATCTAATTCGGTCTTACTAACCGTCATCACGACTGTTTCTGCATTGGCACTTGGGTTGCTGTCTCTCACCTATATTTCGTATTATTCAGCTGAAAAAGCAGCGGGTGAATCTGTTGTGAATGACTTTTCGATTCCGAACGAAGAACGAGCGAAACAATTTACGGATTTGCTAGAATCTGAGCAAATTAGTTTTACGAAAACAGAAATTGATTTGATGAGTGTGAATACTGATTTATCCAATGTCTTAGAAATTGAGCTACCTGGAAATGAGGATCTTTTAGCTCCGATGACCGTGGTGTCGGATCGCTTTGTGGAGGATATTGATGTAAGGGATAACGAGTCAGTGTTTGTTAATAGTAATGCTGCCTTAGAAGCATTCATGACCTTTAAAACGGGCCCATTCACGATGTCCGGGAAAACAAAAACGTTCGAATTGAACTTTATTAAATATGAAGATAAACGTTTGCTTCCAATGCGATTAACCGGCGGTGGTTTTCCGGTTGCAATTGTCGATGACGCGGTCTACCAACAATTAGCTGCAGATATTGACCCGGAAGTGTTTAGTGAGTTCCCGGTTTATGTCGGCATCGATATCGACAAAAGATCAGAATTAAAAGAAGCCAATCAAATCTTCAATGACCTAGAAATAGGACAATGGGCCGGACATGAATCCCAGTTAGACATATTTACTAAGCAAAAACAGAGTATGGGCTTTATGATGTTTATTGTCGGATTTCTCGGATTGACCTTCTTAATTACATCAGGTTGTATCCTCTATTTCAAACAAATGGATGAAGGAGAGGATGAAAAAGGAAGCTACACCATTTTACGTAAACTTGGTTTTACAAGAACCGATTTATTAAACGGAATCAAGGCGAAGCAATTGTTTAACTTTGGCATTCCGTTAATCGTCGGCTTATGCCATAGCTATTTTGCTGTAAAATCAGGCTGGTTCTTCTTCGGGACCGAGCTTTGGACACCGATGATCATCGTCATGGTCTTCTATACTATGCTCTATTCCATCTTCGGAATTCTATCTGTGATGTACTATAAGAAGTTGATAAAAGAAGCGTTGTAAGACGTGGCCGATTTCCTCATATGTGGGGAATCGGCTTTTTTAGTTTGATGAATTTAGTAGTTTTAGTTTTAGTAGTTTAGTAGTTTTGTAAGCATGAAGTCCCCTTTGAGAGAAAACTCTGTTCAGAAAGTCCTTCATAAGCCCGATGAAGACCATTTCAGGCGAAAATTTCGTTCGGAAAGTCTTTCATAAGCCGGATGAAGACCATTTTGGGAGAAAATTCCGTATCAAAAGTCCTTCATAATTATCCCATGCATGCACCTTCTGGAACAAAAGATCTCTGAATCAAAAGCAAACTTAACTATTATTTACTAAAACTATCACTCTAAAACTACACATTTTGTGAAATGTATGTTTTTTTATATAAAAATTTTTGAGAAAATCCACGAATTAGCCATTTTAAATAGAGAACTTTATATAATAGTTAAAAACATATTTAGTAAAATATATGATAAAAGCGTTTACATTTACTAAAATAACTTTTATAATAAAACTGTAAATTAAGAAAAAACGAACTGACTTAACAAAAAAAGGGGTTATGAAAATGAAAAAGTATATTTCATTCATCATGGTTTTATTGTTATTAGTAGTATCGGCTTGTTCAAACAAGACGGATGATCAAGGATCTGCAGGGGATTTTGATAATCCGGCAGGGAAAATTACCGTTTGGGGATGGGATGTTGCAGCTGAAACTATGAATCTAGCTGTGGAAGAATTCCAGAAAAAATATCCTGATGTTGAAGTTACAGTAGAAGATTTCAATAGCTCGGATTTATATGAGAAGTTAACTGTCGGTCTAGCAGCAAGAGGTTCAGGTTTACCGGATGTAATCCTTATGGAAGACGAACGAATTCCTGGATATCTTAATCAGTTTCCAGAAGGATTCATGAAACTGAACGAACATGGCTATGACCAGCATAAAGATTCATTCAACCCAGCTAAAATGGCTTCTGTTCAGAATAAAGATGGTGACATTATAGCTGCTCCTTGGGATATTGGTCCGGCTGTTATGTTCTACCGTGTTGATTTTTTTGAAAAGGCTAACATTGACCCAGATTCAATTAAAACGTGGGATGATTACATCGAAGCTGGAAAGAAAATTAAAGAAGCAACAGGTGCGCAGCTTTTACCAATTGATATTGCAAAATACGATGGTGTGTTTCACATGATGCTTCAGCAACAAGGACTCTCTTATTTCGATGCTGAAGGAAACATCAATCTTCAATCAGAGGAAGCGGTCCGAGCAATGGAAGTAATTAATAAATTACATGAAGAGGGTTTAGTTTTTAATAATGATGGCTGGGATGGAATTGTAACAGCCACTGTAAATGGTGCAGTAGCGACAATTCCTTATGGGATTTGGTATGCGGGAACAATCATGGACCAAGCTCCTGATCTTGCTGGAAAATGGGATATCTTCTATCTTCCTAGCTTCACAAATGATGGAATTAGATATGCAAACGTTGGTGGTTCATCCTTATTGGTTCCATCGTCAAGTAAAAATGAATCCGCTGCATATGCTTTCGTTGAGTATTTTACAACGAATGTAGATGCGCAACTAGTTGGGTTTGAAAAGTTTGGTTTATTCCCTTCTTTAAATAGCACGTATGATTCTCCAATCTTTACTGCTGACAGTGAATACTTTAATCAGAGCCCAATCTTTAAGCAGGTGTCTGATATTGTAGACCAAGTACCTGAGATTCCGTTAGATGAAAACTTTGCTCGTGCAAGTAAAGTTATGAGTAATACACAAGCATCGATTTTACTTGAGAAAAAAGAGATTGGGTCAGCATTGGAAAATGCTAGTAAGCAATTAGAAAACGAGATTAAAAAATAGGATCAACTTATATATCTTTGGGATGAGGGTGGACGAAAATGATGTAAAAAAAACCCTCATCTTTATTAATAGTTAGGGGTGTGTTTTAGTGGAACAACCGGATAAGGCCGTTTCATTCACTACAGATGTAAAGGGAAAAACCAAAAAGAGAGTCGGTTCACAGTTCATTACGCCCAAAAATGCACCGTACTTTTTTATGGGACCTGCTCTTCTTTTAATTATCATTTTTACAATTTATCCAGTGATTTCTTCATTTATATTAAGCTTCCAAGAGGTTCGGGGAGTTGAAAAAACCTTTGTTGGATTATCAAACTATACCAGGTTATTTCAAGACCCGATTTTCTATAAATCATTATTAAATACATTTCAAATTCTAATCGTTCAAGTACCATTGATGCTGTTTCTTGGACTATTAATTGCTGTAGGACTTCACTCGTCAATGGTTAAATTTAAAAGTTTTTTTAGGATTGCATTTTTTATGCCTGCTATCACGGCGCTAGTAGCCGCATCCATTGTTTTCATGATTTTGCTGGATGAGCAATTTGGTCTTGTAAACTATCTATTATCATTTGTAGGCATTGAACCGATTGCGTGGCTTACTTCACCTTTTTGGGCGAAAGTTTCGGTTATTTTAGTTATGACGTGGAGATGGACGGGATATAACATGGTTATCTTTTTAGCAGGTTTGCAAAATATCCCTGATTCTTTATACGAAGCTGCAAGCATTGATGGAGCAAGTAAATTCAAACAATTTTTTATGATAACAATTCCGCAACTAAAACCGGTTTTCGTATTTACAGTTGTTATGTCAACAATAGGTACACTTCAATTATTTGATGAACCATTTATTTTAACTGAAGGTGGCCCAAACAGTGCAACAATGACGATTACGCTTTATCTATATGAGGTTGGCTTTAAATATTTTGAATTTGGTTACGCATCGTCAATTGCATATGTACTTGTTTTAATCATTGCTGTTATTTCATGGATTCAAATGAAGTTGGTAGGTGACTCAGACGAATGAAAACTTCCAATCAATTCTCAAAAATACTTATCTATGGCTTACTACTAATTGGTGTAATTATTTCAATTGGTCCGTTCTATTGGATGATGGTAGGATCAACCCTTCCAACCGGGCAGATATTTTCGTTACCACCTAAATTGTCACCGGGGGATTTTCTCGCAAATAACTTTGCGTCATTAAAAGAGTCGCTAGGAATTGCACGTATTTTTTGGAACTCAATTTTTATTGCGATTATCTATACGGTTTTAAGTACACTTATAGCTGCAATGGCAGGCTATGCGTTTGCTAAGTATCGGTTTAAAGGGAAGAATGTGATTTTCTTCATCATCTTATGCTCATTAATGATTCCATATCAGGTTACCCTGATTCCATTATTCGAGTTGATGGTGACTTTTAATTGGCTTAATACGTATCAGGCTATTATACTACCAACTTTAGCATCACCATTTGCTATTTATTTAATGAGGCAGAATATGTTGGCAATACCTGATTCCCTTATTGAAGCTTCGCGTGTTGATGGGGCTGGAGAAATTAAAATTTTCTTTACAATTGTTTTACCAGTTGTTCGCCCAGCATTGGCTGCCGTTTCGATTTTTTTGTTTATGTCACAATGGAACAGTTTAATCTGGCCACTTATTACATTGAATTCAAAGGATATGTTTACGTTGCCTGTGGCGTTATCAAGCTTAATTGGATTGGCACGAATTGACTATGGGCAATTAATGCTTGGAACAGCTTTGTCGACTCTTCCAATCATGGTATTTTTCTTGCTTATGCAAAAGCACTTTATATCAGGGATATTGGGTGGATCAGTTAAAGAGTAATTAAAAAAATATAAATATCGTAAATATAGGTTTTCGGAGGAAGATAAAATGAGACGTGAAATGAAGAGATGGGAAAACATCCATCTGACGGGGATCAACAGACTCCCTGCCCATACTGATTTTTACAGATATGAAACGAAAGAGAAGGCAACAACTTTTGATAGAGAAAAAAGTATTGGATATACATTGCTTGATGGTGTGTGGAAGTTCTTATTTGTAGATGCACCAGAACTTTCACCAAAGGGGTTTGAAGCGGAGGACTTTGCAATCGAAGGTTTAGACGATATCGAAGTTCCATCTAGTTGGCAAATCAAGGGCTATGGAAATATGCATTACACAGATGTACTATACCCATTTGCAATCAACCCACCATTTGTACCACAGGAAAATCCAACTGGGATTTATTTTAGAGAGCTAGAGGTTTCCAACCTAGCAGGCAACGAGGCACTTATTTTAAAATTCAATGGGGTCGATTCTGCATTTGATTTATATGTGAATGGCCAGCATGTTGGTTACAGCAAAGTTTCCAGAGTTCCATCTGAATTTGACATCACCGAGTATGTAAAAGAAGGCAGCAACCGACTGACTGTAAGAGTGTATCAGTTCTCTGATGGTACTTACTTAGAAGACCAGGATATGTGGTGGCTATCAGGAATTTTTAGAAGTGTGGAACTCTTTAAAATCAATAAGGATACGCTTCAGGATGTTTATGTAGAAACACTTCCTGATGAAAACTATGAAAATTTTACATTGAAAATGGGTGGTGCGTTTTTAACTGACCATGTACAAGGTCTATTTGCGACGCTTTACCATCAAGGTGAAAAAGTCGATAAATTTGAAATCGAAGTGGTTGACGGCAAATTCGAAATGAGTAGATTAGTAGAAAATCCACTGTTATGGAATGCGGAGGAACCAAATCTTTATAACCTTGTGTTTGAATATGCACTTCCCAATGGTAACAAAGAAATCGTGCCACTTCGAATTGGATTCCGTGCAATCGAGGTTATTGACAACGAAATTCGTGTCAACGGAAAACGTATTTTCTTTAAAGGGGTAAACCGTCACGATGCACATCCGAAGACTGGAAGAACAGTAAGCTATGAGGATATGCTGCAGGATATTAAGTTGATGAAACAGCACAATATCAATGCAGTTCGTTCAGCTCACTATCCAAATAATGATGTGTTTTATGATTTATGTGATGAGTACGGTCTATACGTCATTAACGAAGCAGACCTTGAGTGTCATGGTTTTGAAAACACGGGCAACTACAATTGGATTTCTGACAATGAGCTATGGGAAAAACAATATGTGGACCGGGCGGTAAGAATGGTTAAAAGGGACCGCAACCACCCAAGTATCATCATGTGGTCACTGGGAAATGAGTCCGGTGCTGGACGCAATTTTACTGCGATGTATAACGCCATCAAAGCAATCGATCCGACTAGGTTAGTACATTACGAGGGTGACAGAGTTGCAGCATATAGTGACGTCTACACAACAATGTACACTCGCATAAAGCCTCTTGAAGAAATCGGCAAAGATGCTGAGGGCAAGAAGCCTCATATTCTTTGTGAGTACGGTCATGCAATGGGGAACGGCCCTGGTGGTTTAACAGAGTACCAACAAGTAATGAGAAAGTATCCTCGATTACAGGGTGGCTTCATTTGGGAATGGTGTGACCATGGAATCGAAGTCAAGAACGAAAATGGCGAAACCTATTATCTATATGGTGGAGATTACGGAGACTTCCCAACAAACGGAAACTTCTGTATTGACGGGCTTGTGTATCCAGACAGAACTCCTTCACCGGGTCTAATTGAATACAAAAAGGTCATCGAACCAATTGTGACTGAAGAAGTAAATCTGGCTGAGGGAAAAATCCGAGTGAAAAACTTATACGATTTTAAAGACTTAAACGGAGTCGTCCTTCACATCGAAGTAAAATCATTCGGTACTCTTATCGAGGAAAAAGAAATGAAACTACCAAGTATCCAAGCACATGAAGTGGTAGAAGTCACTTTACCAGTTGATGTAGCGAAGGCATCTCAGCATGATGATGTTCGCATCTACTTAAGCTTCCGCGAAGCTGAAGATACTCTTTACGCCGAAAAAGGTCATGAAATTACAAAGGAAAGCTTCTTATTAGAATCTACCAAGGTTGAAAAAGCAGTGAAAGCTGTCGCTTCAACTGGAACGGATTTCGTGATTGAAGACGGTGCAGCACAACTTACAATCCAAAATGATAAGTTTAAGGCTGTTTTCTCAAACGTATATGGAACACTAGAGTCCTTCGAATCTGAAGGGGAAGAAATTATTAACAGAGGACCGGAAGTAACCCTTTGGAGAGCGATTATCGATAATGATATGTATAAAAAGAATGACTGGATTAATAAGTACTTCCTTAAAAATACGAAAGAACAGCTCGGTGAGGTTTCTTATGAAGTAACAGAAAATCATGTAGACGTTGTTATTACGAAGTTTTTATCAACCGTCAACCAGGCATGGGGCTTTCACTTAACGTACAATTACCGCATCACGAAAAATGGTGCTCTGAATGTGGACTTAAAAGGTGAAAAGGTTCTACGTGGCATAGAAATTCCAGAAATGCTGCCACGAATTGGGGTAACAATGCATCTTAACCAAGATTACAACAATGTCACTTGGTATGGTCGGGGAGATTCCGAATCCTACCAGGATACAAAACGTAGCCAGCCGATTGGATTATATACGAAGACCGTTCAAGAAATGCATACGGATTATGTCTATCCGCAAGAAAATGGATCAAGATGTGACACTTCTTTCCTTGCGGTAACAAAAGGTGAGAATGCGTATCTCATCAATTTTAAAGAAGAGCATGATTTCACGATTCATGATTATGAATCAAGTGCACTTGAAGAAGCGAAGCACCGCGGCAAAATCAAAAAGTCACCATTCAATGTGTTGACGATTGATTACAAGCAGAGTGGTGTCGGCAGCAATAGCTGTGGTGAGGACCAGCTTCCACCATATCGCACAGTAATCGAGGACTTCCACCTTCAATTTGAAATTCGCAGCACCAAAAAAGAAAATCTAGTTGAAGCAGCCAAATTCTTTATTGTACGATAAAATTAACAATAAGAATGGGATAATGGAACAGGTACACTGTCCCACAAAACTAAAAAAGCGGGACAAGGGACCTGTCCCTTGAGTCCCATAGGTGGAGGATTACATGCGGAAATATTTTGGGGAAATAGGTCTTACAATTGTAGCTATCATTTGGGGAAGCGGGTTTGTTGCAAGTGCGGTGTCGCTTGATCATTTCACACCGTATCAAATTCTTGCGATTCGTTTCTTGATTGGTGTCATTTTGTTAAGCCTAGTCTTTTTTAAGAAACTAAAGAATATCAAGAAGAGCACGATTATAAAAGGTTCGGTCATTGGGATCTTTCTATATCTGGCATTTGCTTTGCAAACGGTTGGTTTAGTATACACCACCCCATCGAAAAATGCCTTTTTAACAGCAGTGAATGTCGTGATTGTGCCAATTATTGCGTTTTTCATCTTTAAACGAAAAATGGATAAATTTGAGTTGCTAGGTGCAGTCCTTGCAGTAACCGGTATTGGTGTATTGTCATTGCAGCTCTCTGGAGGGGTCAATTTCGGGGATATCCTAACTTTATTATGTGCTGTTGGGTTCGCATTTCACATTTTCTACACAGCTCAATTTGTTAAGGATGAGGACCCGGTGCTGTTAACTGTCATCCAAATGGCCGCTGCCACCGTTTTAGGCTTTATCGTCGTCCTTTTCAAAGGTGAAACGAGCTTTGCTCCTAGTTTTGAGGGGGTATCAGCGGTTCTGTACTTAGGTGTGTTCTCTACAACGATAGCCTTTTTACTGCAGACAGTCGCACAGAAATTCACAACTGAAACGAATGCGGCCATCATTTTATCAACAGAAGCATTCTGGGGTATGATATTCTCCGTCATCATCTTAAGTGAGGTATTAACAGTAAGAATGATTATCGGAGCTATTATTATTCTTTTAGCCATCATTCTTTCTGAAACGAAACTGAAATTTTTAAAGAAAAAAAGCTATAAAGAAGCCGTGTAGTAAGTTTTTTCCAAAAGGGACATCTATTGTATTAAAATAAGAGTATATCGAATAAAGTGGGTATGAAAAATGGCGACGATTAAAGATATAGCAGATTTAGCACAGGTTTCCATGGCAACGGTTTCTCGGGTGTTAAACTATGATGAGACGTTAAATGTTGCACCAGAGACTAGAAAGCGAATTTTCGAAGCGGCAGAGGAACTAAACTATGTCATTACCCCGAAAAAGAAAAAGACGAAGAAGAAAGGGGTAGTGGGACTCTACTATTCCTATTCCCTTGAAGAGGAATTGGTCGACACCTATTATCTATCAATTCGGGTCGCGCTAGAAAAAAAGCTTGAAAACATGGGGATGGAAATCGTAAAGATTACCAAAGACGACACAAAAAGAAGCCTTTCAAAATTGGACGGAATCATCTGCCTTGGAACCTTTAAAAAAGCAGATATTGAATTTATCAAAGGTCTGGATAAGCCTTCGGTGTTTGTGGATGCTAACCCTGATGAGGATCATTTCGATGCAGTGGTGATAGATTTTAACTCAGCAACGAAAAAAGCACTTAATTATTTGGTTGACTTAGGTCATGAAAACATCGGGTTTATCGGTGGTGTCGAAACCGATATGTATGGCAACCGCTTCAAGGACTTACGACAGGACGTCTTTGAATCCTATTTAAAAGAAAAAGGAATTTTTAACGAGGATTTCGTCAAAATTGGCGGCTATAATCCAAAGGACGGCTATCAAATTCTTAAAGACATGATGAGTCAAAAAGAAAAGCCAACGGCCCTTTTTGTCGCTAACGACTCGATTGCAGTCGGATGCTATAAAGCGGCCTATGAGCTAGGTGTAAAAATTCCAGATGACCTCAGCATTGTTGGCTTTAATGACGTTTCCTCCGCGCAATACATGGTGCCACCGCTTACCACAGTCAAGCTGTACACAGAGATTATGGGAGAATCGGCGGTCGACTTATTGCTGGAACTCATCGCAACCAAACGCGAAATCTGTAAAAAAATAACGATTCATACGAAGCTCATTGTCAGAGGCAGTGCAGCGAATGTAAAGAAATAAAAAATAAAAACCACGGAACTTCAGTTTCGTGGTTTTCATTTTTATTCCAAGCCTTGATTTTCGGTGGTCTCGTTTCTTTGCTATAATAAATGGGTAAATTCTTTTCAATAGTCAGAAAATCTGGTAGTATGTGGGCAATACATGAATCGGAGGAGCTACTTGTGAACAAAAAAATGGCGGGGCTTTCAATTGCAGCGGGTGCATCATTATGGGGGATTATTGGCTTGTTTGTAAGCAATCTGTACGCAATTGGTTTTACTCCATTGCAGGTTGTGGCAGTAAGAGCGATCGCGGCCTCCATATTTTTAATCACATATGCCCTGTTGAAAAATCCACAAGCATTCAAAATCAAGGTTTCAGACAGCAAATACTTTATTGGAACTGGAATCATCAGTATTGTCCTCTTTAACTGGTGTATGTTTATGGCGATTGAAGAAACCTCCATTTCCGTTTCAGCCATTCTACTTTATACAGCACCAGCATTTGTGACGATTTTTGCAAGAATTCTATTTAAAGAGCAGCTTAGCCTTCGAAAAATGCTGGCACTTGGTGTAACGATTGTGGGCTGTGCTTTTGTAGTGGGGGTCTTTCCGCATTTTACAGGGACAATCTCACTCTTTGGATTGATAGTTGGAGTCGGTTCCGGCTTCTTTTATGCACTCTATAGTATCTTTGGGAAGTTTGCACTTCAAAAATATGATTCACTTACAGTAACAGTGTATACGTTTATTTTTGCAGCAGTCGGAGTAACACCATTTAGTGGAATTGGATCTGCGGTGCATCTGTTTACAGATAGTAAATCATGGCTATACATAGTAGGACTAGGCTTTCTATCCACGATGATGGCGTTTATACTCTATACAAAAGGATTACAGCATATTGAATCAAGCAGGGCTTCCATTATTGCAACAGTTGAACCAGTTGTTGCGTCCATCATAGGTTTTTTTATCTTCCAGGAAACATTGCAAATGTGGCAATATGTCGGGATTATCATGGTGATTGCAGCCGTAATCATCGTTCAAGAAACAAGTGAAAGAATACCTAAAAAGACTTTAGTAGAAAATGAAACATCATTATAATCGGGGGAGAATACAAAATGAAAGTGGCAATTATACTCGTTATCGTACTTGGTATTATCGCCTTAATCGGAACAATGCTTATAGCGGGAAAAGGGGATGCAAACTATCGAGAAAAAACCAAAAGAAACAGCATCAACCTAACCGTAATCTATGCAGTGGTTATCCTGCTCTCGTTAATTGCAGTAGCCATCTATATTTGGCTGTATGCCTAAACTCATTAAGTGTCCATAAGGGCGCTTTTTTTGTTTTGGGACACAGTTCCTCGTCAAACTTGGGACAATGAACCTGTCCATCTGTCCCATTACAATAAAAACGAAACTAAATTCAATAATAATTTATTGTAATTCAATAAAAACTATGTTAAATTAAATTGACATTAATTAAATGAGGTGCATTTTATGAAACTAAGTTCAACACGTTTTTTAAGGTTTGCTGTATTTGTAATGGGAATTCCCGTTTTGGCTCTATGCTTATTTTTACTACCAAGGATTGCTATTGTAGCATTTGGGGAAGCGGCAGACGGTGCAACATTGGGATATATAGTTTTAGGGATTTTAACCCTGATGTATGTTTCGGCAATCCCGTATTATACTGCATTGTTTCAAGCATTTAAACTTTTAAACTATATTGACCGGAACATTGCGTTCTCGGATATATCTGTACATTCTCTAAAAATAATTAGGAATTGCGCCATCACTATCAGTTGTTTGTATCTAGCTGCATTACCATTTATCTTCATCATCGCGCAGTGGGATGATGCGCCAGGTCTTGTTTTAATCGGAATGGTTGTTGTTGGTGCTTCAATGGTGATCGCTGTCTTTGCAGCAGTCCTAAAAAAACTGTTGCAGGAAGCGATTCGTATAAAAACAGAAAATGATTTAACGGTCTGAGGTGAAAACAATGGCAATTATTATTAATATTGATGTGATGCTAGCTAAGAGGAAAATGAGCGTAACAGAACTATCAGAAAGAGTCGGAATCACAATGGCGAACATTTCTATCTTGAAAAATGGAAAGGCAAAAGCGATTCGACTCTCCACATTAGACGCAATCTGCAAAGCTTTAGACTGTCAACCAGGGGAACTACTAGAATACCGAAACGAAGAATGATGGGACACTCAGGACAGGTACATCATCCAAATGGAGGGAAAGACAATGGCAATGAAAATTCCTTTTTTTAATCATAAACAATTGAATGAAGCCGTCCAGTTTGCTGACCATGATACACCGGATCATGTAGCAATCGTAATGGATGGAAATGGACGCTGGGCCCGGAAGCGGGGCTTGCCTAGAGTTGCCGGCCATAAAGAAGGGGTATCTACTGTCGTAAAAATTGTGAGGGCAGCAGTCAAATGCAACGTGAAGGTTCTGACACTTTATACGTTTTCCACGGAAAATTGGAAACGTCCGAAGCTTGAGGTTGATACGATATTGAAACTACCTAAGGAGTTTCTTCATATTTATCTGCCAGAACTCATCTCCAATAATGTGCGTATTGAGGCAATCGGGGATATGGAAAATCTTCCGGCCCATACACGTGAAGCCATTCAATATGCAATTCAACGTACTCGTGACAATGACGGTCTTCAGTTAAATTTTGCGCTCAATTATGGGGGCAGGGACGAGATTTTGAAAGCTATGAAAGATATGTTCTTGGATATAAGCGATTCAAAATTTTCCCTTGATGATCTAGATGAACAGCAATTTTCACGTTATTTGTATACAGATGGGCTGCCGGACCCTGACCTGCTTATTCGCACTGGTGGGGAAAAACGCTTGAGCAATTTTCTGCTCTGGCAGTTGGCCTATACGGAGTTCTGGTTTACAGATGTGCTGTGGCCAGATTTTTCCGAAAAGGAATTTTTGCAAGCACTGGAAGAATACAGGCAAAGAAAAAGAAGGTATGGCGGAATCTAAGAAAAACATTATTTGAAGAGATCATCATCTTGATGGTCTTTTTTTTGTTTACATTAAGAAATGTATAAAGTATTATTATGTTATGCGATATATCGAGATGCATAATATCGAGAGGCATAATATCTCGATAGGACGAAAGAAGGGAAATAGAGAATGGCATATAACGGAGGGCCAATGACGGAAGCGATGTATTATGTACTCCTGGCATTAATGCATCCAAACCACGGGTATCAGCTTATGCAGGCAATCACAGACGTATCTAATGGGAGGGTGAAAATGGGTCCGGGGACCCTTTACGGAGTACTTTCAAGAATGCAAAAAGATGGCCTCATTTCATTAGCAGAAGACGATGGCAGGAGAAAGACCTATGAAATTACAGATGATGGCGAACAAGCATTAAGAGTTGAGTATGATCGACTAAAATCAATGATTCAAGATGGGAATATTTTAGAAGGTGGTGATGGGAATGAATAAAATCGTTCGAAAAATTCGTCCCAGTGATTATTGGCGAATCGGTGAGCATGAAAGCTGGTTTCAAGACATGGCAGCCAAAGGGTTACATCTAAAAAAGATGGGTAAATTTTTTGCTCACTTTGTAAAAGGTGAACCAAAACAAATGAAATACAGAATCGAAGTATCTATGAAAAAGAAGGTATCACCTGAACAATTAGAGATGTATGCGGAAAGTGGCTGGGATTATATAACGAGCTATCAATATTTTCAAGTGTTTTCATCACCCGATGAGCTGGATGCACCAGAGATACATACTGACACTACAGAGCAATCCTTTACATTAAAGGAACTGGACAAGAAGTTAGTCTTAAATGCAGGTTTCGTTGTAGTTGCGATGCTATTAATTATTGGCATGCTGTCTTCCGTTTGGTTTCTTGATGGGACACCGACCTATATCTTAGTTGAAGGGTTAGTTATTTCACAAACGATTTTATCAATCATTATTGGATATCAGGCATATCTTTCACTTCAAGCAGCCATCTCCATTCGTGCTCTACGAAAAGATCTGATTGAAGGAAAATCGATTGATCATCATGCGCCTTGGAAGAAGCGCCATCGAATAAATTCGATTATTGGTTTTCTTTTTATGCTAGTTGCTGGATTAACCGCAATCATGCCAATCACACAGCTTGTAAAAATGGATACGAAAACCTTGCCTGAAACAAGTATCGACTTACCAATTGTGAGATTAGCAGATATCGAGCAAAATCCATCATTAGTTCGGGGAGAATCTGAATATATGAAAGATAATGTTGATTGGTCTAATCGGTATACATCTAATTGGAGTCCGTTTGCACCTGTGCAATATGAATCAGATGAAAATGGAGTGGTACCGGGAGAAATGTGGAAGGATGGAAGTGGTGAATATTCGCCAAGTATTACAACAAAGTATTATCAACTGAGTTTGCCGTCCATGGCGGATAACCTGATTTCTGATTTAATAAAAAGATATAATTATGACAATAGTTTAGAAGATTTTGTTGAAACAAAGCATCCAAGCTTTGATCATTTAATTATTCATGAGGAAAAGGATTATAAAGAAGTTTTTGCTTCAAAAGGAAAAGACGTTATATTTGTCCGTTATTTTGGTAATGCAGATGTAAATTCGGTCATAAAAGTTATTGAAAAGAAGATTATAGAATAAATCATTTGGACTCTTTTCAAAGGTATATTTAACCAACAAGGCGCAAATCCTAAACGGGAATATAATCCTTGAGGTGATTTGTCGGTGTTGCAGAGTTTAGTTACAGGTTTTGAATTTGAGATGCCTGTGCTCCTATCTTGGGATGGGGCAATGGCAGTCGTCTTTTTCTTTACCGTCTATTCCTTTTTGGGGTGGCTCCTTGAAAACAGCTATAACTATGCCAGGAAACGAGTGTTTTTTAAAGATAACTTTTTCTTTGGACCATTTAAGCCCATGTACGGGTTCGCACCCCTTATGTTAATCATTTTAATCGGAAAAGGTATGCATTGGTCCGTGGTGTTGTTTCTCTGTTTTTTAATCCCAACAGTAGTGGAGTATTGCAGTGGCTTCCTTCTTGAATGGTTTTTTGGCCGGAAATGGTGGGACTACTCAGAACATAAGTGGCAGCTGCAAGGACATATTTGTTTTTCATATTCGGTTTGTTGGATTGCACTCTCGTTAGTTTGTCTAGCCTATATTCAACCAGTATTTGAGAACTTGTATGGGGCGGTTGGAACCTATTGGGCGTGGATCTGGCCAACTGTAGCACTCTATTTTTTAGGTGAGCTTCTTTTTGCGATTAGAAGACACATCCCGGAAAAAATACGTGCAGGGAACCCAATTCAATAATTTTATTTTAGATCAAATCATAATTGATTTGGTCTTTTTTCTATCTTGTATATTCATTTTTTGAGAGTAAGACGACAATAAGAAAATATAATGTAACACTTAGTTTAACTAGGTGTTTTTAATTTTTAATTCTTTTTAGGTCTTTTTGGTTGACAAGAATATGTTTTTAATATATCATTTATCTTGAAGTTAAGATAAATACTTCTGAGATAAATAAATTAAAGGTATTTTACAAAAAATCCCTTTAATATAAAAAGGAGAGACATCATGGGTTTATTAGATAAACTTTTTGGTAATCAACAAAAGGAGGAAAAAGTAATGTCAAACGAAAAATTAAACATTGGTATTATTTTAGGAAGTACTCGTCAAGGACGCGTAAGTCCTCAAGTTGGAGCATGGGTTAAAGAAATCGCTGATAAGCGTGGAGATGCAAACTACGAAATCGTAGACATCGCAGACTTCAAATTACCATTCCTAGGTGAAGCAGATGCACCTGGAATCGCTGCTTGGAATGAAAAGCTAGCTAATCTTGATGGATTCGTATTCATCGTTCAAGAATATAACCACTCTATCACTGGTGCATTGAAAAATGCGTTAGACCTTGCTCGTGAAGCTTGGAACAACAAAGCTGCTGGTATCGTAAGTTACGGTTCAACTGGTGGTGCACGTGCTGCTGAACACCTACGTGGAATCATGGGTGAATTAATGATCGCGGACGTTCGTACACATCCAACACTTTCATTATTCACAGATTTCGAAAATGGCGCAGATTTCAAACCACAAGATCTACAC